>CAMLIF010000077.1 GCA_946479985.1 uncultured Flavobacteriales bacterium | reverse complement strand
CCATTCGCTAATACCTACATCTGAAAACAACGTGCTGTAGCAAAAATAGAAAACCACGCGCGACAGGGTTAACAACAGCAATGCGAAGCCGTAAATAGTCACCAAAAACCTGATGTTCGAAGGCACTCTATTATTAAATGCTTTAATGCGTTGTTGCATAACGCAAAAATAGGTAAAATTAGTTGTGTTGAATCAGTAGTATTTGAATCAGTTTACCACAAATCCGGCATCCCGAATACATGAATTAATATGTAACTTCGTTTCATGAATACACTCTTTTCTTTATTTCTTTCAATTGTATTGGCATCGGGCGTTTTTGCACAGGCAGAATACCAGTTATTCACTTCTCAAGGTAAGAAAGCCCCATTCTCTCAGTTGGTTAACAGTGCGAACTTAAATGATGTTGTTCTTTTCGGCGAATTACATGATTGTACAACCGCTCATGCACTTCAGTTAACACTTGCAGAAGAAATGTTTAAAGCCAAAGGCAAAAACATGTTCATAGGGGCCGAGATGATTGAATTACATCAGTCAGAAGCATTGAAACGATTCCTTGCTAACGGAAATATGCAGCAATTGAAAGACAGCGCAGGCATGTGGTCTAACTTTGATACGGATTACTCGCCACTTCTTGTCTGGAGTCAAAAGAATGGTGTGAATTACATTGCCACCAATGTTACACGGAAATATGCAAGTCTTATTTTCAAAAAAGGTTTAACTGCACTCGATAGCCTTCCGGAAAACGAAAAAGTATTTATGTGTCCGCTGCCCTTTCCATTCGATTCAACACTTTCGCAATACCAGGAATTGATTGAAATGGGAAAAGAAATGCATGGTTCAGGAATTGATTTTGCATTGGCCCAGGCCCTGAAAGATGCTACAATGGCGTACTCTATCTCAGAAGAATTGAACGGAAAGAATACTTGTCTTCATCTGAACGGGTCTTTTCATTCGGATTATCACCAGGGAATTATGTGGTATCTTGAACAATACAGGAAAGGAACAAAAGTGCTTACGATAACTACGGTCACACAAAAGAATCTGAAATCATTGAACAAAGAATACAAAGGAAAAGCCGATTATATTTTGGTTGTTCCGGAGTATGGCGGGAAATGATTATGGATCAATTAAAGTAGTGACAGGTGCGACCTGTCACTACTTTTAAATTTCCTTTGTGTATTCCTCAAAGCGAATTCCTAATGAATCGAGTTCTTCCAAAATAGGTTCGTAAATCTCTTTTCTGATCGGAAGCTGAACTCCGGGTGTTTTGAACCTGCCTGATAAAATATGCTTAGCACAAATAGCAACAGGTAATCCAACCGTGTTCGACATAGATGTATAAACCTGGTCTTCCCCAACGTTTACCATAGAAGAATGAACTTCGTAATTCTTTCCGTTCATCGAATACTCGAATAAATGTACCATGACAAGCATGTCCTTATCGTCTGGTTCCAGTTTCCATTTTTCAGTCAGAATTTCTTCCAGCAGCTGAGCAGGGGTAGCGTTTTTGGTTTTAAACGTTTCTGTTCCGTTAAAAATATCCAGGAATTCAAAAGGTGCCATGTCTGTTACTCCAAATCCGGCACAAAATTCCTGAAACTTAGCCTCAACCGTTTTCACCACATAATAGGGTAGAAAAGCATTCAAAAAGCTGCGTCTGGTCAGTAAATGAGAATTGTCCAGTGTATACGAATCGTCGGTCATTCCCAATTGAACGAAAATGTTCCAGGCAGCGCAATATCCATTACTTCTCAAAGTTCCGCGAAAAATGGTTGGAATATCTTCCATTCCATAAATACTTCTATAAGAAAGTGAATCTCGGTTTGCGTATCCTTCAAAACTTCCCAATCCGGTAACTGGTATTGATTCTATTCGCTGAAAGATCTGGCCGTAAGGAATAAACTTGTACTCGTTACGGTCGATATACTGTGCTGTGCTTTGTCCGGCCAAAACTACATTTCGCGGATTCCATGTAAACTTGTAATGCCATGGGTTATTATCAGATTCCGGAGCTATCAGTCCGCCGCAATAACTTTTGAAGCTTGTAATTTCACCCCCGTCTCCACGAATTTCATCAATGATCTTCATAGCGCTCATGTGGTCTAATCCTGGATCGACGCCAATCTCATTCATGAAGATTAAACCGGCGTTGGTTACTTCCACATTCAAATCCTTCATCTCATGCGAAATGTATGAAGGAGTAATCAAATGTTTGCCGGCTGAGAGACAATCTTTGGCAACATCAATATGAAAACGTGCAGGTAGCATAGAAATAACCAAATCTACTTCCATGATCTGCGGGTGGCGTTCTTCCGGATTCAAAGCATCAAAAGAAAGTGCAACACCGTTGGGGTGATTATCCAGTTTACTTTTTACCAGTTCCAGAGATCGGTCAACAACCCGTATTTGCCAGTTATTAGCCGGAGCATGCTCCAACAAGTAGCGAATAAGAGACGACGCCGATAATCCGGCACCCAAAACCAGAACTTTTTTCATAGCACATTTTTTGAATTGCGAAAATAGCTGGAACGATTGGAAAAAGCGTTCGAAATATTCACAAAAAATGCAGTCCATCCTTTGACTGCTAACATTCCCTATGTCAAAACTAAAAACAAAGGGCAATTGAAAACCCTGGTTAATCGAATAGAATCAATGCTTTAAGCCAAACACTGAATCCCAAAGTGAAGCACAACTTCAAACTCTTGTTTGAATAAATCATTTCCCGTTTTCCGGTCACTTTTTTTGAACAGAAAATTCAATTTACATGTGTTTAGTATTTATTTCAAAGCTTTCATTAAATACTGCGTGGTGAGATTGTTTTTAGGTCAGTTTGCATACATTCTCAACAGAAAAGTAAGATTCCTTCAACCTTCAAAAAACCAGAACGTTAGTTCATTCTCAAAAACGTACAATTCTGACGTTCAAAATTCATGAACTCATTGTACACGATTTAAAATTTCAAAAAAAGCCGTACTTTTGCGCCCATCTGACCGATTAAGGTCAATGTTTTATTATTCTGCTCGAGATGAACACAAGAAATTCAGGACCAGGTCGTCCGAAGGCTCCAGGAAGCTCAAAGAAAGCAACCGGAACAAGTAAAAGACCAACGTCGGCAAGATCGTCGTCAAAAGATACTGCTAAGCCAGCAACGGGAAAGCCGCGAACTGCTTCCGCTAAATCGGCACCGAAAGATTCCGAAAAACCAACAACAGGAAAACCGAGATCCGCTTCGGCCAAAGCCGGTGCAAAGGATAAATCAGTTCCTATGGCAACCGGAAAAACACGTTCATTCCCAGCACCAAAAGTGCGTAAGGGTGATCCGCTTCCGACATTTAATGAAGACGAAGTTCGTTTGAACAAATATTTATCGAATGCAGGTGTTTGCTCTCGTCGTGAAGCAGATGTTCTGATCGAAACAGGGGTTGTTTCAGTAAATGGAGTTGTGATTACCGAAATGGGTTACAAAGTGAAACCAGGAGATAAGGTTCAATATGATGATCAAACCATTAATGCTGAAACAAAACGTTATGTTTTACTGAACAAACCAAAAGATTTCATTACAACAATGGATGATCCATGGGGGCGTAAAACAGTAATGGGATTGGTATTCAAGGCTTGTAAGGAACGTATTTACCCGGTTGGAAGACTGGACAGAGATACGACAGGATTGCTTTTGTTTACAAATGACGGTGATTTGGCAAAGAAACTAACCCACCCTCGTTACCAGGCTAAGAAAATTTACCAGGTGGAAACTGATAAACCTGTAACAAGTGAACATATTGAGTTATTACTGAAAGGAATTGAATTAGACGATGGCCGAATTGCAGCCGATCATGTGGAGTATGTAAAAGACAGCAAGTCTTCACGTGAAGTAGGTATTGAAATTCACTCCGGAAAAAACCGAATTGTTCGTCGTATGTTCGAGAAATTGGGTTACCAGGTTGTGAAACTCGACCGTGTTCAATTTGCAAGTCTGACGAAAAAAGATTTACCAAGGGGGTTCTATCGTCACCTTACAGAAAAAGAAGTTGCATATTTGAAAATGTCAAAATAAATATAGTTACATCAAACCCACGATGAATGAAAATAAAAACCACCTTTTTTGCTTTACTTACCGTAGTTATCAGCAGCATTTGCGCTTCTAATTCGTACGCTCAGGTTTCAAAGCATAAGAAAAAACACAGCACGGCTGCGGGAACGTTCTTTTTTTATTGGGGATATAACCGATCATATTACACCAAATCCGACATTCGTTTTGTTGGGTCTGATTATGACTTTAAACTAAAAGGGGTTACTGCTTACGACAGGCCCGATACGTTTTCGGTGAAAAACTATTTCTCACCTGACCGATTAACTGTTCCACAGTACAACGGGCGTTTGGGATATTACATTTCCGACAAGTGGGCGGTTTCCCTGGGAGTTGATCATTACAAATATGTGATGGCAGATCAAAATCACGTTTTACTTGACGGACACGTAGGAGAAAACGTGAATTCATCCTGGGCTGGAAATCACACGGACGAACCTGTGGTGACAGATATCGATACGTTTCATTATGAACTTACGAACGGATGTAACCTGATTCGATTTGAATTGATGCGTTCATTCGATTTGTATGAAATAGGCTCAAAACGACAACTTGCACTCACAGGAAATATTGGATTAGGAACAGGACCGGTGTTAACGTTCGCAGATTTAAATTTTGCACGCGAGCATTCGTTCGCAACTGCTTCTCTTTCCGGGTTGCATCTTTCATTAAATGCAAGTTTACGCTTAGAATTCTATAAACATTTCTTCGTACAAATGGAAAGTGCACTAGGATACGTAAATTTGCCTCATGTAAAGACAAGATTGAATGACAAAAATCAGTTTGCACGCCAGGATTTTTGCTTTTCGTCATACTATGCTGCGGCAGGCGTTTTATTATATTTCAGACCAAGAAACGGATGCGACAGCTGCCCGACCTGGTAATTTTCAACTGCACTCAACCACCGGAATTGAAAATGTAAAATTGATGCTTCGACAAGCTCAGTACCCAATAAAAAGGGCTAGACAAAATAAGTCCTGAGTCTATTGTCATTAAGTCCAATAATATTTAGAAAGATGTCACAAGAATTATCAGAACAGGAAATTCAGCGCAGACAGACGCTGCAAAATATCAGAGAAGCAGGAATTGATCCTTACCCGGCTGCTTTATATCCGGTTGATTCACTTTCTGCTACGATAAAAAACAATTACGAAGAAGGTAAACAGGTTTGCCTGGCAGGCCGTATGATGAGCCAGCGCGTAATGGGAAAAGCTTCTTTTGCCGAACTCCAGGATTCGGAAGGAAGAATCCAGGTTTACTTTAACCGCGACGAATTGTGTCCGGGTGAAGACAAATCATTGTACAACGACGTTTTCAAAAAATTCCTTGATTTAGGAGATTTCATTGGCGTAAAAGGGGAAGTTTTCAAAACGCAGGTTGGGGAAGTTTCTGTGCACGTGAAAGAATTTACTTTGCTCAGCAAATCATTGAAACCGCTTCCCGTTGCTAAAACCGATGCAGATGGAAATGTACATGATGCATTTACTGATCCTGAATTGCGTTACCGTCAGCGTTATGTTGATTTGGTAGTGAATCCGCAGGTGAAAGAAGTTTTCATCAAACGGACAAAATTGTTTACGGCCATGCGTAATTTCTTTAATGACGCCGGATATATGGAAGTTGAAACTCCGGTTTTACAGGCAATTCCGGGTGGTGCTGCAGCAAGACCGTTTATGACGCATCACAACGCATTAGACATTCCGCTTTACATGCGTATTGCAAACGAATTGTATCTGAAAAGATTGATCGTTGGCGGTTTTGACGGTGTATATGAGTTCTCCAAAAACTTCCGCAACGAAGGAATGGACAGAACACACAATCCGGAATTTACAGCTATGGAAATCTACGTTTCGTACAAAGATTACAACTGGATGATGGACTTCACGGAGCGTTTGCTCGAGCATTGTGCAATTGCTGTTAACGGAAAACCGGAATGTACATTCAACGATCACAACATCAGCTTTAAAGCGCCATACAAACGCGTAACCATGCGCCAATCGATTATTGATTTTACCGGATTCGATATTGACGGAAAATCAGAAGACGAATTGCGTGCTGCCGCAAAAGGAATGGGTATAGCCGTTGACGAAACCATGGGGAAAGGAAAATTGATTGACGAGATTTTTGGTGAGAAATGTGAAGGAAATTACATTCAGCCAACGTTCATCACCGACTATCCAAAAGAAATGTCGCCATTGTGCAAAACACACCGCGACAACCCGGAGCTTACGGAACGATTCGAATTAATGATTTGCGGAAAAGAAATTGCGAACGCATATTCTGAGCTGAATGACCCGATTGATCAGCGTGAGCGTTTTGAAGACCAGGTACGTTTGGCTGAAAAAGGCGACGATGAAGCAAACGGTTTAATTGACCAGGACTTCCTGCGTGCTTTGGAATACGGAATGCCACCAACGTCAGGGTTAGGAATTGGGATGGATCGTTTGATTATGTACCTGACAGATAATCCCTCAATCCAGGAAGTATTGTTCTTCCCGCAGATGCGCCCTGAAAAAGTTGTTCAGGTAGCTTTGAATGAGAACGAAAAACTGATCTTCGAAATCATGCAGCGTGAAAAAAGCATGGAATTGAATAACCTGAAAACAACCGTTAATTTGAGCAATAAGGCCTGGGATACAAGTATCAAAGGTTTGACAAAAAACGGATTGCTAAAAGTAACAAAGACCGATGAAGCACTAATTGTTGATTTGGTATAACAGATACTAACAGTATAAAAAAGTCGTCGGGGTGAAAAATTTTTCACCCCGACTTTTTTATTCTACCACCAATATGTTTTCCGAGAGAATCAAATCAGTTTTATCAACCAGCACTAATCGGTACATTCCATTCGATAACCCACTAACATTTAATTCGATCTGCTTTCCACTCATTTTTCTTTCCAGGATCAATCTGCCAGAAACATCGTAAAGTTTTACGTTCAAGTTTTCGGCCGTACTGATAACGGTAACTATATCAGAAGAAGGATTAGGGAAAACACTTAGATTATCTAATTCACTTTCGCTCAAACCAACATTATCAATCACACTTACATGAATCAGAGCAGTGTCGTTCGGACAGGCATCATTCGCTGCAATAAGCTGCACATCATATTCTCCGGCAACCGAATACTGGTTCCACGGATTTACATCAGTACTTGTTGCTCCATCACCGAAATCCCAGATGTAGCCATTCGCATTTTGCGAACTATTGGTGCAGGTTACCATGGCATTCGGTAAATAAACTATAGCAGCATTGGTACTGAAAGACGCACTAACCGGTGAGCTTACTTCCACATTCACAGTTTGAACGATTGTATCTGAACCGGCAGGTCCGATCGCAACCAAGGTAACATCAAACGTTCCGGAAGCAGAATACTGAACGCCTGGTTCAACATCAGAACTCGTCGCCGGAAAGCCGCCTTCGAACGTCCATTCATAACTTGTTGAATTTGAACTCGTGTTTTCATAAAACACGTTTTCTGTATTACAGACAATTGTGTTTTGAGAAAAGAAATTGGCAACCGGAGAATCTGTCGGTGCAACAATTAACTGACCATTTGAACTCGTAACACCTGAAAACAATCCGGCACCATTCTTCGTTTTTACCGAAACATAATAGATCGTTCCGATTTGCAGGCTCAATCCGCCGATACTTACATTCGTGTTCCAGTAATTATCTGTCCATGGAACAATGTCTGTTCCTCCCGCTGTTGTTCCCACAGCATACCAATACGAGTTAATATCTGAATTCGGATCTGTGGTTGTTGACCAGTTTGCTTCAATGGTTGAAGTATTGTTGCTTGTAGCAATATCCGCTCCTACTCCGTCGTTGACAAGAGAAACATCCAACGGCGGTGTCCAGTCTACCAATACATCCAAAGATTGAATTGCCGATAAATTACCGGCGCTATCCTGAACAATAGATTTTATTCTTCCTGCGGCTTCGCTTGGGCCAGGCGATTGATAACGCAGTTCTTGTCCGGCATCTATTCCGATATTGACAGTTGGGTAACGTGAACGATAAACTTTCAGATTATTGACTGCATAAGTTGCATTCGCACTACGGAAAGAAATGGCATTTCCTGTTGTATATGGTGCAGCATCAACATAAGTTTGAACCAGGGCATTATCAATATAAACCTGATGTTTTCCCGAAATACGATCGTAAATAACTTTGAAATCGTACCACGAACCGGCGGTAAAAGTAAAACTCACCTCGTCAACCAAAGCGTACGTATCATTCGTAACCTTGTACAATTGTACTTTCGCATTATCCAGGCGGAAAAAGACGAAATATGAATTTCCCCTGTTTGGCAAGGTTGCATCTGAACAGAAATAGTGGAAACCGGCACGCCTATTTGTTCCGGCACCCGAAATTGAACCTGCCCAATGATACAAATAACGATTGCTTAGGTCTTGAGTCAGGTCGGTATGGATATTTGTATTTGCGTTTGCTTCATCTGTTTGGGTTAACGCTCCATTCGACAAGGCCCATGTACCTGTTTCAGATGTCCAGTCAGTGTGAATTGCGGCCTGATCAAAATTATCACTGAAGAATCCTTTACCGGCATTTGCACGCCAATCAGTGCCATCATAATCGATTACCTGGTAATACGCTTTTTCCAAACCGCTTCCGCCGGCATTATCCTGGTCAATAAAACTTGCAGAAAAATCATCTGTAATCCATTGTCCGATGGAATTAATAGCTGTTGTTGGAGCCATCGCATCAGGAGGTGTAGTTGTTGGAATAACGCTTGTCCAGGTTGCTGACCAACCTGCCGCCACAGTTGAACAATCGCTTCTGAACTCAACTAAAAGAGAACCACCGGAAGAAGTAACCGTTCCCGGGGAATTGGTCCCGGTATATGTTCCAATCAACGGAGAAGTATTCGTTGCTCCGTCATAGATATACATATAATCCCAATTTACTTCTGTGTTAAAGGCGGAAAAAGTCAAAGTGATACTGGAAGCACCAGCAGGCTGAATCAATGTGAACGTTCGTTCATCATCACTATAATTCGCAGCAGCGCCACCCGAATCCGTAAACGTACCTGTTGCAGTAGAAACAACGGTTTGAGCGGGGTTATTATTCACCAATGTATAGTACAACGCCCAGTTCCAGTTAATTCCGGGATCAGTGTGCGATTGATTCGGGAAATGCTGATGGCCTTTAATTTTTGTGCAGCCTCCTAATACATTCGTTCCGCTTGTTGCCGCTCCTGAAAATGTTCGTAAAGGACTTATTCCATAACCACTCTGGCAAATATCTCTGGTAATTCCGGCAGAAGCATTGTACATAGCGGTAGTATACCAGCTCGCATTATCAACATACCCTTCGTGTTCGTAACCAATTGTATACGGGTTTTCAGACCCGACATGCCACGCTTTATTTGCTTCGGCGACCATTTGAGTTACCTGTCCGTCGGAAGAACGCACCACGTAATGATACGAAACACTTGAATTACAATTCTGTGCCCAGGAAATTGCTCCGGCATAGCTTCCCTGAATAGTATGAATGGTGATTGCGGAAATGGCAGTTCCGTTCCTTGAACTGTAATTACACGTTGGAGCAGGATTCCAAATTGCAGGTGTGTATTCCGTAGATTTTGCCGAAGAGACTGAAGGTTTATACTTCAAACCGCTTTCGGTTTCTATTCCTGTAGTCCCAAAAATCACTTTCGTGGCACCCAGCAATGCAGCATTCTGACCAAAAGCAACATTCAAATCCAAATGATACGCCGGAAAATGAAACTTTGCTGCATTGACGTTATCATTCAAAAAGCGAAAGAGTTCGTAAGCTTCGGCATCCCGTGCATAAAGATTCACTTTTCCTGAGTCGGATAAATATGAAATTTCACTTAACACAGCAACCAGGGACAATTCCAGCTTCAGACTTTTCACTTTCGAATAAAAGTGATTTAATGTTTTCGCATACGCCAGAACTTCGGTTTGGGGATTGTTTCTAATCTCATTTTCAGAGAATTTAGAAACACCTGCTACTAATGAAAGGTTTTCCTTGAAATATCCCTTTCCATCGGCCACCATTCCAAAATAACCGAACGACTGCGGCAAACCGCTGCACGACTCTTGCTGATTTCCGCTCAAATGATCGAAGCGCGTTTGTGTGAAAGCCGACGCTTCCAGAATTCCCCTCGGTAAAAGCGGAAATTCCTCATAAGCATGCTGGCAATATCCTAAAAATTCTGTGGTTTGGGAAAACCCGGTAAATGCAGTAAGCATCCCAAAAAGGAGAAAAAGTGTTTTCATTTGTCGTAGTATTCTCCCAAATCTACGGAAATAAACAAGCATCAAAAAAACAAATTTTCACTAAACTGATTTAGGCATTCGATTATTTTTCAACGGCTTATAAAGCCAACTACTGCTGAAAGATATGGATCCATAAAATCCGTGATAAACGAAAGTTGAAAAACATAGCACCAAACAACACTACCATCAAAATAGTAAACAGTGCCCAAAGCGGAACAATCCAGAAAAAGATCAGAAACGTAGGAATCAATTCGAGGATTGCCATTCCGTAGCTGATGTACATTGCACCGATGAAATAACCAGGTTCTTTATCGAAATGATATCCACATTCTGAACAGCTGCTATTCATTTTCGGTTCTTTAAACAGCAGCAGCGAACCTTTTGTGCTAAAGATTTTAGTCTTTCCACATTTCGGACAATTTCCCTTCAAAGCGTTTATAAACCTGTTCATGACCATTTTTATTCAAAATTACTGCAGACTATCATGCTAAGTATCATATAAAAGAGTCAATAAATTATATAAATCGTACATTTACGAAATGAATTTCCCCCGGTTACCAATTGACCAATTTGATGAAAACGGAAAATTCCAGGCTTTTTACATCAACCGGTTTTCCAGGCATTTGTTGCGCTATCATTCAGATATTACCAAACCTCACAAGCATGATTTCTATCTAACAATCTACTTCACAAAAGGGATAGGAAAGCACCAGATAGATTTTACAGAATACGACATAAAACCCGGCGCGGTATTTTTTCTTCAGCCGGAACAAGTACATAACTGGACATTTGAAGAAGAACCTGAGGGATGGATTTTCTTTCATTCAGCAGATTTCTACCGCCTTTATCCGCATTATCTGGAATTGAAACAATGGTCGTTTTTCCAGTTAGGAGAAAGCAATCATCATATCGAACTGGAAACAGCAAACAGTTTGATTCGCGGTTATTTTGAAGAGATTTACCGGGAATATCACAAAATCACGACTCACAGTTTTCAAAAGATCTCAGCTCTTGTTCAGTTGGTATACCTGGAGTTAGACCGAAAATTCACTTCCAGGAAAATGGTTTCGGAAAACAGGAACCGGCTTTACACCGCACATTTTTCACGATTCGAAGAATTGTTGGAGAAACACTTCAGACAAGAAAAAAGTCCGGCATTTTATGCAGCAGCCTTGGGAATGACTGTAAAACATCTTCATCGTGTTTGCACAAACAATACGGGAAAAGGAACCGGAATTCTGATTACAGAGCGCGTTGTTCTGGAAGCAAAAAGATTATTGGTTGAGGAAAGTCTGAGTTTGTTGCAAATCTCTGAATTATTGGGATTTGATAACTACCCGCATTTTCATTTGTACTTCAAAAAAACCAGTGGTGAAACTCCAAAGAATTTTCGTTCGAAAACGAATTAAGTCAAACGATCACTCAGAATTTTCATTTCGATAGCAGGTGAAATCTTGTCATACAGAATGTTGTAAACTGCCTGAACAATTGGAATTTCGACATTGAACTTTTTATTGATCTCGATCACACATTTCGTAGCATAATACCCTTCAGCAATCATTTCCATTTCCAACTGGGCAGTTTTCACAGAATATCCTTTTCCGATCATGAAACCAAAAGTTCTGTTCCTTGAAAATTTCGAATAGGCTGTAACCAACAAATCGCCCAAATAAGCACTTGATTTCACGTCGCGGTGAATCGGGCTTACCTCATCAATGAAATTCTCAATTTCCTGAATAGCGTTTGAAATAAGCACCGACTGAAAGTTATCTCCGTATCCCAAACCAGCGCAAATTCCAGCTGCAAGAGCATACACATTCTTTAAAACTGCCGATAATTCTGTCCCGAACAAATCATCAGAAACCGTGGTTTTGATATAACGGCATGCCAATGCGTTTGCCATATCTTTTGCCTGAATTTCATTCGGCGATGCAATTGTAAGATAAGACAAACGTTCAAGCGCAACCTCTTCGGCATGGCACGGACCTGAAATAATTCCAATATCCGAATACGGTGTTCCAAATGTTTTGTGGAAGAAACGTGCGGGGATTGCATTATATTCCGGAACAATTCCTTTTACAGCCGAATAAACGATTTTTCCTTTGAACAAAGCGATGTCTACGTTCTCAAATAGCTTCACAAGAAAAGCAGAAGGTGTTGCAATGATCAATACATCTGCCCTGGAAATAATTCCTTCCAAATCATTAGAGACATCAATCTTGTTCAGATCAAACTCAACAGATTGCAAATAATGCGGATTGTGCTTGTATGCTTTTATGTGTTGAATAGCATCTTCGTTGCGCATGTACCAATGAACCGTATCACGGTTATTACAAAGGATTTTCACCAATGCCGTAGCCCAGCTTCCGCCACCGATAACGGCTATATGATTCATGGATTTCTTCATCGCAAGTGCCAAAGTTAATATTTTATTGATGTAAAATTATTCCTTCAAACCCTTATCTTTGTGTCAAAATTCAAGAACATGTCTGAAGAGTCACGCATTTCAACTTCATTAGCTCCAAAACCAGTTGGACTTTATCCTCACGCCAGAAAAGTGGGTAATTTGCTGTTTTTGTCGGGTGTTGGTCCGCGCGTTGCGGGTTCAGACGCAACAGACTCGGCTGTTCCGGGATTGGAATTGGATAAAAACGGAAATTTCATTCAATTTGATTTTGAAGCACAATGCCGAAGTGTATTCGACAATGTGCGGATCATTTTGGAAGAATCCGGTTCAAGCTGGGATAAACTAGTTGATGTTACTGTGTTTTTAGTAAATATGAAGCGTGATTTTCATACTTACAACCGGATTTACGCAGAGTATTTTAAAGACAATTTACCTTGCAGAACAACCGTTGAGATTAACTCACTTCCTACTCCTATCGCGATTGAATTAAAATGTATTGCAACAATTGATTAAACTATGATCTCATTTATTATCCGCTGTGTACTTGCTGCAGCCTTGTTATTTACAACTTATTATTCTTTCTACACAGGTTACTGGGGATGGGGAATTTTCGCTTTTCTTATTACGGCTATCGTAGGTGCAACTTTCATTATCAATGAAAATGTAGCTATGGCTATAAATCACATGCGTACAGGAAACCAGGAAAAAGCTGCCCGTGCCATGAACAGAATTACACATCCTCAATTATTGCCGCGCAGACAGCACGCTTATGTAATTTACATGCAGGCTTTGTTGAATTCCCAGGAATTTGGTCCGGCTAAAAGTGAAGCTCATTTGAGAAAAGCTATGGCCCTTGGATTAAAACGCGGACATGATCAGGCAATGGCACGTATGCACCTCGCAGGTATTTGCGCCCAAACGGGCCGACGACAAGAAGCAGTTTCGTTGTTGAACGAAGCGCGAAAAGTTGATAGCAGCGGTATGCTGAAGGACCAGATTAAGATGATGCAGGCACAATTGCAAAATGCACCTTCTAAAAACCAGATGCGTATGGCACAAATGACGGGTGGCAGAAAAAAAATGCCGCGCATGCGTTAATTCGGGAATGAAGATTTTTGCCCCTTTTCCGGAAAATTACGAACTCATTGATGCCGGAGATGAGTTGAAACTGGAACGCTGGGGTGAGATTATCACAATTCGCCCTGAACATCAGGCTTATTTTAAACCGGAATATTCCAAAGAGCATTGGAACGAACTGGCACATTGGGAATTTGTCCCCCAAAGTGCGGGAAGTTTAACCGGTTCCTGGAAAAAACTGAAAGGCGGATCACCGGAAAACTGGAATGTTTCAGTGAATGGCCTTACTTTTCTGATCCAAATTACTTCCAATAAACATCTTGGTCTTTTCCCGGAACAACAGGTAAACTGGAGTTTTATTTCCGAACATCTGGATCCTTCTAAACGATTCCTAAATGCATTTGCCTACACCGGCGCAGCAAGTTGTTTCGGAGCACAAACAGGTGCGGAAGTTATCCATTGCGACAGTGTTAAAGGAATGATCGATTGGGGGAAAAAGAATGCTGAACTCTCGGAGATTTCAACGATTAAATGGGTTTTGGAAGATGCTTTTAAGTTTATTGCACGGGAGAAAAAGCGAGGTAACAAGTATGATCTTGTTCAGTTGGATCCACCGGCATGGGGCTTAGGCGCAAACAAAGAAAAATGGAAATTAGAACGTGATTTGCCACAATTAATTGAGGAAGCAATTCAGTTATTGCGGCCAAACGGAATATTGATTCTCAACACCTACAGCCCGAAAGTAAACCTGGAGAAAATAAATACACTTTGCTCACAGATAACTTCCAATTTCGAAAGCCAGGAATTATGGATGAAAACCAGCACAGAAAAAAAGTTGTTCTTCGGTATTCTAACAAGAATTAAAAACTCCTAAGATTACTATCAGGTAATCAGATCATTCTTAATTGCATACATCACCAAACCGACTACATTTCGGGCGCCGATTTTCTGCATCATCAACGTTCGGGTACTTTCAATAGTTCTTTTCGATTTAAACAGCGTATCTGCCATTTCCTCATTTGTATATTCCTTACAGATAAGGTCCAGAACACTTTTTTCGAAACTGGAAAGTTCCGGTTTTTCAATGTCAAACTTCGGCTTCATCTTCCCGGTCATCATCAACTTCGAAATAAGGATCTTCGATGTTCGGTCACTTAGATAATAACCTGTTTCAACTACCGATAAGATAGCTTTTTCGATTTCTTTCGGATCATCGTCTTTGGATAAATAACCATTCGCACCCGACTCAATAGTCAGTTCAACAAATGCATGATCATCATACATCGAGAGAATCAGCAGCTTCAAATCCTGGTTCGTTTTCCTGATTTTCTGAACCGTTTCCAGTCCACCCATTACCGGCATGCGATAATCTAAAAACACCAGGTCTAATTTCGCTTTATCCAGCTGGTCAATCAGCAATTGTCCATTTTCAACCGAACACACCACTTCAACTCCATCAAACCCATTGATCAAAGTTTCAAGTCCCTGACGAAAGATCAGCTGATCTTCTGCAATGCCTACTCTTATTCGTTGTTTTTCACTTCCCATTTCACTACTACTCTAGTACCATTATTTTTCTTTTCGAATTTCAGGCTTCCGTCAATTTGCTGAATCCGCATCTCCATGTTTCGCAATCCGAGCGAGCTGGATGCTTTATCAACACTCCGCGGGTCAAAGCCGTCGCCGTCATCGTCCAAAATCAGTTCTATTCCCAACTCGTTTTGGATCAGCAACACGTTTACCGTTGAAGCATTCGAATATTTCACAATGTTATTTAGCAATTCCTGAAGAACACGGTATAAGGCCAGTTCAACTTCTTTGGTTTGTTCAGGTGCCTGCGGATCTTTTACCGGTTGAATAGAAAAATGAATGTGCGGAATTTGGTCATTTAAACCATTTACAAGCGATGCCGCACCTGACAGAAGTCCCATTTCATCTAAAATGGAAGGTAATAACTCATACGAAATACGCCGAACTTTCTGAATAGCGTTATTGAGATTAGTCATAACACTTTCATCGACCATGGCATTCGCAAGAGAAAATTTGATAGCAGTTAGCGTAGATCCGATATCATCATGAAGTTCAAACGCAATTCTTCGCTGCTCCATTTCCCGAGCTTCAATACTGGCGTTCAGAAGGTTTTTCTGGTAATCAATCTCCACATTTTTCAGCTGATTCCTTCTTCGCTGCAATTTTTGCTGGTACAGAAATACAGATGAAATAATAGCCAGGGAAAGCAAGATCATTCCCACGGTTACGATTACAAAAAAAAGGTCTAAACTCTCCGAACTCTTCCCAGCCATATAGCTAATGTAAAGACTAAATTGAAAACGATGATCAAAATCCAGTTAACGGCATTCACATTTTCCAAAACATTCTGTCCTGCATTTTCATTGTTAATCAATAAATGATGGGCAAAAGTGCCGCAGAAATAAAGCAGGTACATGGATTTAATCCAGAAACCAGGTGCTGTCGAAAGATCATCGATATATTCATATTTAAACACTTCAAAGTAATAGTAAAGCACCAAACAGATAATTCCGATACGGATAATAGACCCGGATAGTACCGGGAATTGGTTAAGTCCATCGTTGTATGTCATTACAATAGAAAAAATTGCAAAAACATCGAGTAAGACAAATGCCATTTTCTTGGCGTTTAAACGGAAAACATTTTGATGAAATAATGCCATAAAAATGACAATATCAGCACATTGTCCAAAATGAGAAAGCACCGCATTATTCATATAATGCCTGGCCATATATGTCCCTAAATACTCACAAAAGATGGAAGAAAGACTCAGGAACAATATTAGATTAGATTCGCGCGAAAATCGTCTGGAAGCCAAAAGTATTACCGCCAGAATCAGCGGTAATACAAATGAATAATATTCAATTGAGTGTAAATATGAAAGATACGGGCTGTTCACTATGCGTTCAGATCATTCGCACAACCACAGGCACTCGGACAAGTACATCCGTTATCAATAATCAGGCTAAGATCATCGTCTTCATTTGAAACTGCGCTTACCATTACAATTGTATTTTTACCGTTCAAAGTACGCCCGAAATACACGCGTATTCCCATACTGCCTTCTCCTGCCAATAAATCTTCAATATTCTCTCGTCCAATAAAAACTGCTTTTGTTTCTCCGGGATACGCTTTTTTGAATTTGTCTGTTAAAGCGGTTGCGTCTACAAGAGAAATCGCATTGCCTTCGGTTCCGTTAAATGACATAGTTTATGTGTTTAAGTTTTGACAATAATATCGTTTAAGTGTGATAAACGCAATACGCAAAACTTAAAAAGCAGTTGACTAAATCAGTGAACCCTTATGTATCAAGGCTTTCAAACTTGGAACGGGTGAAAGAATTGTGGTTTACCGCAAAAAACCGTTGCGGTTTACCGCAAAAAGAAATGTGGTTTACCGCAGAAAAATTCAGTATAAATACGGTATTTTATTAAATACAGGTTCCATAGCTTTGTACTATTCATTGATAATTACACTGATTAACAACGAAAAAATGGAAACAAATATGACACGACTTAATATACATGATCGCAATTCAATCTCAGATTTTTGCGCCCGTTTAGATTGTTCGGAAAAAGAATTATTCTACTGCGTATCAAAAGTAGGTACCTCTTACACGAGCCTTGAGTGTTACCTGCACATGAATCGAATGCTTTTGGACCAATGGTCTGAAAACGCCCGACATACTTTAATACCTCAACCCTAAATCTATAAAGTAAAAGAACAACAGATCGCTGCCAATTTTTAACGGTACCGCAATTCACACCACTCACTATCATACTCACAAGATTTGTGGTCTGTTGTTTTACTTTTTTCTTTAATCGGAATTGCACTAAAATCCTTTAGTTTGATCCAACAACTCATCATTGTCCCGTATTCTTTTTGCCAAGAGGAAAAGAACCAAGCCGGTAACCAGGCTGCAGACTACTGCATAATCGTAATAATAAAGAGAATCTACAGAAGCTTCAAATGTAACACCACGCGCAATGGGGTGTGCTTCGGTGTATTCCAGGTTTCCAAGTAACATTCGACACTTTACATAAAACCCGATTATGTAGGCTATCATAAAGAATCCCAGATTGCGTGTGAGTTTCCGGTTCGCATATTCCGGATTCTTCAGATTTCTTACTAATAGAAACACGCCTAAGGATATCAAGGGAAGCAGAGCGAATGAAAAGGCTGTTTTGAGTCGAAGTGCGAATTCTCCACCTATCGTTGAAGCACTAAACCCAACTGATTTAGATGATTGCTGCATCGCATTTAGCAATGTACCGTTCAAAAACGGAAATACCAGCCACATCACAATTAAAAACAGAACGGCAAGACCCGAGGCAATTAGAATGGTTTTCTTCATGAAACAAAGTTAGTATTTATCTACTTTTCTTCCTCCGTTCTTCCAACCATTTCGGCATTTCTTTCTTGGCTTGAGTACTGGCTCCTCTACCAGAACTGCCAGTGTTTCCTGAATTGTGTGTATGTCCCAAAAGTGCTTCAGCCAGCTCAGGCTTGTTCGTTTTCTTCAAACGGTCTCTGATCCATTGATGATTCTCCCGTTTGTACCAGAAAAAGAAACGGTTTTGGTTCTTTTTTTCTTCCGGTGTTTTGGCGGTTTTGATTTCCTTTAACGTATACGGATGAACACCTGAATAATAAATCACTTCTGCTACCGTCATTGGTGTTGGCGTAAAATCCTGCACCTGTTCCAGCTGGAAACCCATTTCTTTTGTTTCCGCAGCCAGATTTGCCATATCAACCTCTTCACAACCCGGGTGAGATGAAATGAAATACGGAATCAATGGTTGATTCAAACCGTGTTTCTCCGAAAGCTTATCGTATTTCTCTTTGAACTTATGGAAATATTTAAACGATGGTTTTCGCATAACACGAAGCGTTGCATCGGAAGTGTGCTCGGGAGCAACTTTCAGTCTTCCGCTTACATGTCGTGTGATTAGCTGTTCAATGTATTCATCGTGGTTTCCGTCGTCGTTGTTCTTATTGAAATCGTCAACCAATAAGTCGTACCGGATTCCGGAACCAACAAATGCTTTCTTGATCTTCGGATGCGAGTCGATTTTACGGTACAAATTCGTCATTGCCTTATGTGAAGTATCCAGGTTGTTGCAAATAACAGGGTGAATACAGCTCGGGCTTGAACAACGTTCACAAATAGCTTCGTCCTTTCCTTTCATGCGGTACATATTCGCTGAAGGACCGCCGATATCTGATAAATATCCCTTGAAATCAGGAAGTTGAACTACTTCATCGATTTCCTTCAGAATACTTTCCTCACTTCGAGAAGCAATGAATTTCCCCTGGTGCGCTGAAATCGTACAAAAGCTGCAGCCTCCGAAACAACCGCGGTGCATATTCACCGAAAACTTGATCATTTCATATGCCGGAATGGTTCCGCGTTTCTTGTATTTCGGATGCGGCATGCGTGTGTAAGGAAGATCGAATGACTGATCCATCTCCTTTTCAGTCATTGTTTTATAAGGTGGGTTAATAACCAAAGTCTGATTACCAACCTGCTGTGTAATTCGATTCGCATTCCATTTATTCGACTCAACCTCTACAACTTTGAAATTCGCAGCATATTTTATTTTATCCTCTAAACAAACTTCATGGCTCGACAAAGCAACCGTTTCCCAATTCTTGTTTTTTGGCAGTTCTTTCTCTGCATCCTGCAAAAAGGCCACCTGGTGAACTGTTGTAAGATTGCTGAACGGAACATTTTTCTTCACCAGGCGCAGTAAATCGCGCAGCGGCTGTTCGCCCATTCCGTAAACCAGCAAATCCGCACCGGAATCTACAAGGATTGACGGCATTAATTCGTTTTTCCAGTAATCGTAATGGGTAA
>CAMLIF010000076.1 GCA_946479985.1 uncultured Flavobacteriales bacterium | reverse complement strand
ATCCATCGCACTTTTTCCGGAAGACAAAAACAATGATCAGTTCACCTCCGTTATTTGTTACAATGCCCTTTTCTGTATTTATTCCATGGAGAAAGACTTAGCGCAGGAAAAAGCGGTACTTGCACAAATGATTGAACTGGATGAAAAGCGTGGCCCGAATGTAAAACGACTTTGTGATATGGCAAAATGCTATATTCTTGAGGATGATTATTCAAACGCATACAACTGGGCGTATAAAGCCTTTCAGGCTTCCGAAACTGATTTTGAAACATTCCGGGTTCTGGCTCATTACTCGTTCTACCAGGGCGACGGGCACAATTTAGATGCTTATATTGCTGAAGCAGGACAACAAGTAACTCAGGAAGATCAGTACTATACATTAAGTTTGCAAATCGCCATGTACTACCTAACAAACGGAATGGTCGAGGAAGCGCATCGTTTCATTAAACAGGCACGCGATATTTATCCGGAAGATGCTTGTGAATTATGTGATGACATTGAGAAGACTTACATTAAGGTCACAAAATAATATTTCACTAATTTGCAGAAAAAAATGCGCGTTTTAGGCATCATACCAGCTCGATACGGATCTACAAGATTTCCCGGAAAACCCCTCATTGATCTGAAAGGAAAAACAATGATTCAACGGGTGGTTGAAGGTGTTGAAAAATCTGCTTTCATGACAGATCTAATGGTAGCAACCGATGACGAACGGATTTTCACGCATTTGCACACTATCGGTAAACCGGTTGTAATGACAGATTCTAACCATCCGAGCGGAACCGATCGTTGTGCCGAAGTGGTTTCCAGATCTTCAGAAAAGTATGATGTTGTGATCAATATCCAGGGCGATGAACCTTTGGTAGATGCACGACAACTGGATCAGTTATTGGCGGCTTTTGAAGATCCGGAGGTACAAATTGCTACAATTGCCAGTAGAAACATCTCTCAGAAAGACCTGGAGAATCCGAACAGGATTAAGGTAGTAGTTGCAAAAAATGGAAACGCCTTGTATTTTTCCCGCAGTGAAATTCCCAATGGAGTGAATGCAAAACACGATAAGCTTTCTGAATACCCTTTTATGCGCCATATCGGGCTATACGCTTATCGTTCGGAAATTCTTTTGGAACTGGCGAATCTGGAACCAACCGCATTGGAAAAAATCGAATCACTGGAACAATTGCGCTGGCTGTATCACGGTTATTCTATTCGCGTGGTAGAAACGGATATTGAAACCCCGAATATTGATGTTCCGGAAGACGTGGAAAAGGTGTTAGACAAACTTTAAAAAGAGGAAAAGCTAAAAGAGGCACTTCGACTCCGCTCAGTGTCCTCTACATGACGGATTTTAAAGAATTGAGAAAAGGTAACTGAGGCAGAGTCGACGTTCTTTTTACACCCCATTGTAACAAAATCCACTTCATAACAGTCTAACGACTAAACAAACAAAAACTTATGCAAAAATATTACGCTTTTTTCCTGCTGTTATTCAGCGGAACCACGTTCGCACAAACGATGAAATACACTGCTGATCTGGCAGCCTGTAAGAAAGACCAGGTAAGTGTGCAGCTCATTTGTAATCACAAAGGTTCAGATACTGCTTTCTTCAGTTTTCCAATGACCATTCCCGGAACTTATGCTGTTTTGGATTACGGTCGTTACATTTCCGGCTTAAAGGCATTTGATTCTGCCGGAAAGGCCCTAAAAGTGAAGAAGAAAGGGAACAATACTTTTACAATTGTTCCCGGAAAAGATGTCGCTAAGATTCAATATTTGATTGATGATTCCTGGGAAGAGAAAAACAAAAAAACAAAGATTTTTGAACCTGCAGGCACTGGTTTCGAGGCAAACAAGTTTTTCTATATCAACTCCGGTGGACTGTTCGGTTTCTTCGGTACAGAATGGAATGTGCCTTTTGAGATCACCTTCCGGAAACCAACAAATCTGAAAGGTTTCACCACGCTGAACCAAACAAAAGAAGAAGCCGGTCAACAACAGTTTTTGGCAAAAAGCTATCACGAACTAATCGATAATCCGATCTTGTTTACCAGCGAGAAAGAACAAACATTAGCCATCCAGGACACCAAAGTTTCCGTTGCATCGTATTACGCAGTAACTGATTCTTCCGGTTATTTCGTAAAGTTGAAAATTGATTCTGCCATGCATGCAATTGACCAGTATGTTGGAGGAAAATTACCGGTAAACAATTACGCATTCTTAAACTATGTGCAGGATTATCGTGATATCGGTGATTTGCTGATGAAAGGGAATTTAGGTCCGGGTGACTATATTAAAATCTTCCGCAGAATAGGCGGACAAGGATTCGGAGCTTTGGAACACGGGAATTCTTCTTCTTACTTTTTACCTGATTTCGGGAGGAACAGCTACACAGCAATGCTGTATGAAACTGCCATTCACGAGTTTATGCACATCTACACACCGCTAAGTTTGCATAGCCAGTATATCGGCGATTTCAATTACATCAAACCCATTATGTCGAAGCACTTGTGGCTTTACGAAGGTGTAACGGAATATTCTTCTGTCATGATTTCCATGCAGGGAAAGTTGGCAACTATTGAAGAAACTTTGAATAAGAACCTGAAAACAAAAATTGCCAGTTCTTATTCCTATCCCGACAGCATTCCGTTTACCAAAATGAGCGCAAATGTTTTTGATAAACCGTATATTGACTATTACGGACAAGTTTACGAACGCGGGGCCATTATGGCGATGTTGCTCGATATAGAAATTATGCGTTTGACAAACGGATCCAAAACGCTCAAATCTGTCATCTTCAGCTTAAGCAACAAGTACGGAAGCAATCGTTCATTTAACGAAGAAACATTCATTGATGAATTCGTTGCAGAAGTTCATCCGGATTTAAAACGATTCTTCTCTTTGTATGTTGAAGGAACAACACCATTAGCCATCGAGGAAGGTTTCAACGTGATTGGAATCAACTACAAAAAAGAGTTAAAAGGAATTGTACCAAAAGATATTCTTTCCGAAGAAGACAACAAAGTAAAAGCAAACAGAAATATCGTTGTAAACAATAAAATCACTGTTCAAAAAGCAGATAAGTCAAACTACGCAGGTATAATGGCCGGCGACAAAGTAGACTTAGACGAATTAGCGAACGCTTATAAAAACGAAGACGGCACTTATATTTCGGAAGGCACAATGATTACCATCAACGTGGAAAGAAAAGGAAAATCAGTTCCATTGACATTCCCGGCGAAATTTAAAGAAGGCGTGACGAAAAATATACTGGAAGTAAACCCGAAGATGACAGCAGAACAAGCGCGTTTGTTCAAATTGTGGTCTACAGGAAATATGTAATTCCAACCAATAAAATTCAGGAACGCTCGTCGCCCGGTTATCGGGATGGCGGGCGTTTTTTGTGCTTCCTGCTCATGTATTTAAAGCGCCTCTTATTTCCCGCGAATTCGCGAATTTATGCTCGCTAACGCTGCGCCTACGAAGTCCAAAGAGTGTAAAGTAAAGAACGCGAATCAGGGTTTCCCCCTTAGGAGGACGCTTCGACGAGGAGATCTTAAAAGCCTTTTGGTTGACTCCTGAAGCCTGATGCTATTAATACGTAGGTGTAGAAGAATCGTTCGTTTGCGAACCCGAAGTTTCACCGCTTGCCAATTTCTTCGGCTTTTTGTCTTTCGGGAAATATTTACGCTGACGCAAAATCACCATTGCAACACCAATTGTAATTGCGGTATCGGCTACATTCCAGATTGCAGGGAACATTTGGTTCGCTCCGGGATATTCCGGAGTTTCGTTGTACCACGGAACCCATGACGGCCATTCGGCTGTGAACTGGAACATATCTACCACATTGCCCATTAAGAAGCCTGTATGGCGTGTTTCAATCTCGCCCCACATTCCACAATCAGTTTTGATTCCGGAACCAGCCAGGTGATTAAACGCCATGCACGGATCGTAATCGAAAATGTAATCGTAGAACATGGAATCAATCAGGTTCCCGGTTGCACCGGCAAAGATGAGCCCTATTGCAATTAAAAATTCTGTTCTTACGCCAGTTTTAGCTTGTTTCAGGAAATAATAAACAATGGCTCCGATCGCAAAAATGCGGAAAATACTCAATCCTAGTTTTGCCCACATGCTGGAACCAAATTTAGTTCCGAATGCCATTCCCTGATTTTCTACAAAGTAGAGTTTAAACCAATCGCCGAAAACATCAACGCTTTCATCGGGCTTAAAAGAAGTCTTAATATAGATTTTGAGTGCCTGATCAATCAGAAGCACCGCAAAAACGATAATAGAAACAATAAGGATTTGTTTTTTCAAACTATTTGTTTTGCATGTTTTTCGCCTCGATACTCAATGTAGCGTGCGGAACCAGTTTCAAACGTTCCTTTTGAATGAGTTTTCCTGTAACGCGACAAATACCGTAAGTTTTATTTTCGATGCGCGTTAAAGCATTTTTCAGATTCTCAATAAACTTCTCCTGACGAGCAGCCAACTGGGCCACTTCTTCTCTTGACAATGTTTCAGATCCGTCTTCCATCATGTTGAATGTACGGCCTGTATCATCCGTTCCATGATTGTTATTTGATAACGACGCTTTCAACATGTCATAATCGTCATGCGCTTCTTTCAACTTTTCATTGATAAGTATGCGAAATTCGTCTAATTCTGAATCTGAGTAACGTGTTTTCTCTTGCGACATGTTTCGAGTTTTTATGAAATTCGCACAAAAATAATCTAAAAACTGTCGGAGCAAAACAAATTCTGGACTTCCGACACATTACTTATTCACAGATTACCATTTTTTGGCAGAAATCTGTTAGTAAAAGGTATGAAATCACCCGGAATTACTCCTGATCCGTTTTTCGATGTTTTTCAATCCAAAGAGTCAATTCAATAAATTCTTCTACTCCCAATCGTTCCGGACGAAGCTGCAGCATAGGATTTTCCTCGTACGTTTCAGGAAGTAATGCTTTAATTGAATTGCGAATGGTTTTTCTGCGCTGATTAAAGCTCATTTTCACTAACTGCTTGAACAGCTTCTCGTCACACGCCAATTTTTCGCGGTTATTCCTGGTACAGCGGATAACTCCCGATTTCACTTTTGGCGGCGGATTAAACGCGTTCTCGTCAACGGTGAAACAATATTCAATGTCATAATATGCCTGTAACAAAACACTTAGGATTCCATAGGTTTTTGTTCCCGGTTTTTCGGCTACGCGCTGCGCAACTTCCTTCTGGAACATCCCCATTATTTCAGGAACATGATCTTTGTAATCAATACAGCGGAAAAGTATTTGTGAGGAAATATTGTAGGGGAAATTACCAACCACGGCAAACGGCCGATTTCCAACTATAGCCAACGGATCCATTTTCAGGAAATCGCCAAAAATAATTCGGCCCTTATCCTTAAGCTGTTCTTTATAGTGAACTTCGAGAAAATCAATAGATTCTTTGTCAACATCCATTACATACAATTCGGTTGCAGGATCCTTTAACAGGAAATCTGTCAAAGCTCCCGTTCCGGGACCGATTTCAATAACTGTATTTATTCCCTGGTGATGCTTGAACTGTTCGGCAATTCGTTGACAAATAGCCAAATCCTTTAAGAAATGCTGGCCGAGGTGTTTTTTGGCTTTAACGTACATTTGTATAGTGTTCCAGGACGTTTAAAGTACTTCTGAACGCCGCAAAACGACCTTCGTAACGCTGTTTGTGAGCAACCTGCAATGCCGGAGCAAATTCGCGCTGGTATTTCGTAAGGTCATCCTGGCTGTAAGCAATATAGGTCATCGCATAAGTACAGGCATCGTCTTCCTCATTATTCATTTTGGAAATTCTGCTCTCCAAAAAACAACCAGTTGCCATTACTTCCGGAATATGTTTTGTGCGCATCCATTCTACCCAATCATGTTCAACACTTGGGTCAATGCTTACCGTTACATTATAAATTACCTGCATAGATTTTTCTGATTGACAAAGTTAAGCGAAATAAATTTAGCATTCACCAGGGTTTCAAGCCCAGGAATCTTTAGTAATCAGAAATTCAAAGTGGAGCGATTGAGATCCGAATTCTTCCAAATGATATTCACGATGTTTCACAGCTCCTATTTTCAAAATGGCTTCCTGGGAACGAATATTCTTTGGCGCAATGTGGAAGCATACATTGTTTACAAATTCCAAGGCGTAATCAATTACCAGGCGCTTTCCCGACTGATTGAATTTTCCTCCCCAATACCGACGAGCGAGAAAGGTATAACCAACCGCAACAGACGATTCTTCCGGTTTGTAATCGTAATAACGTGTAGAACCAATCAATTCCCCGGTTGACTTCTCGTAAATACCAAAGGCCGAGCCAGTAGCAAGCGCTTTATTGAAAAAGTCCTGAAAAACTTCCCGCTTGTATCTGTCACTGGTCGGGTGCTGTTCCCAAATCAACGGATCAGAAGCTACTAAGTACAAAGCTTCAAAATCTGAATCCTGAAGCGGGACCAATTTTACAACTTCCGATTCCAAGTGAGTTGGCTGCCAATTGATTTGTGTTGATTTCATTATTGATATTTTTCGAAAAGATAACAACAATTAAACATTTCCAAAAAGTTGAGGGTTATGCTAGGCTTTAAAACAAGTAGGGACAGGTCGCGACCTGTCCCTACTTGTTAAATTGAATAATAATTACTCCGTTATTTCTTCACCCAGCGAACCACTTGCTGTGTTCCGTTTTGAGTTACTTCGATGAAATAAACACCAGGGATCAGGTTTTGAGTTGAAACCACCAATCCGTTTGTTGTATTAACAACAGAACCGGTATTCACCATTTTACCATCAACTCCGATGAAGCGAAGTGTTGTGTTTTCCATAGAACCGCTAAATGTAATTGTTACATTTTCACTTCCCGGATTCGGATAAGCTGTCAAAGCATTGAATTTTGCATCTGAAAGTCCCAGGTTTCCGTCTACACCATCACAGTTTTCATCAATTGAATTTCCTTCAGTGTCGGTTGCATCCGGGTTGATGTTTTCATCTGTGTCGTCACAATCTGTATTGTTTACAACATATCCGTTTGGAGCAGCACAATCTGTTACAGAATTCTGGTCGTCACCAAAACCGTCATTATCTGCATCTGCATAGTAAGTAACCTGAAGAAAACCTTCATCAATATTTCCATCACAGTTATTGTCAATACCGTCACAAACTTCCGCTGCATCCGGATTTATTGAAGAATCTGTATCATCACAATCCAGGTTGTTCGGAGAATATCCGATCTGAATAGCACATCCTAAAACCGGGCTGTTCGGATCACCATACATATCACCGTCTAAGTCCATATAGTAAGTGATGTTAGGAATCCCAACCGAATTGTCAGAATCATCACAATCATCATCATTTGTTACGTAACCTACCGGAGCCGTACAAGCAGATTGAGAATTATTTGCATCACCAAATCCGTCATTATCTGTATCGGCATAATACGTTGTTTGTCCTGTTATTGTGTTGTCGTTGTCATTACAATCTGCCGGAGCGGTTGATACGATATATCCAACCGGCTGTGTACATGAAGTTTGTGTTGTTGTTCCGGCAAAACCATCGTTGTCGTTATCAATTGCCCAGATGGCACCAGGATACTCAGCAGCGTTGTTATCGTTACAATCTGTATTATCAGTTACATATCCTGCCGGAGCAATACAATCTGTTACAGAAGCTGCAGCATCACCGTAACCATCGTTATCAGCATCAGCATAATATGTTGAAGTTGGAAGTGCTGTAAGCGTTCCGAAAAGAGAAACGTTATCATGACGGTAAGTGGCACCTGAACCAGCCATTGAAGTAACATAGAAACGGAATTCAACCGCTGATGTTAATCCTGTAAACTGAGTTGGTAAAGCGATATTTTCGTTTTGAATAACATTTGCAGCAGCAATTGAAACTGTTGCAACGTCAGCAGCATATCCATCTAAGCTTGAACGAATATGAATTGTTGGTGTTCCTCCGGTACCACTGTTTTTATGGGTGAAATGTAATTCTGTCAGATCCATTTCATAACAAGAAGCAGGTGTAACATTGAAAGAATAGTACTCAGTCAAATCTACATCAGTAGCTAGATTCCAGTCAGAATAATTAATTATGTTACTTCCGGAAGCACATGTTAATGTACCGGAAGTAGCCGCATAAGAACCAAAAGTAGCATTCGCAGGTTGTGTTGTTACATCTAAATTAGTTCCGGCACAATCGTTTCCTGTAAACTCGTACATTGCAATTGGAGTTGGAGCTATCACTAAGTCTCCTCCGGTACAATCCTCATCAATTCCGTTGTTAGGAATTTCAGTAGCGCCCGGATTAACAGAAGCGTTTGCGTCGTCACAATCTGTGTTATTCGCTACGTGGTTTGCAGGTGCTACACAGGCAATCACAGAAGTTGAACTTCCATAAGTATCTCCATCGGCATCCAAATACCAGGTTGTTGCTGCTCCGATCAGATTGTCTGAATCATCGCAGTCGTTGCTGTTTATTACATAACCACCAGGCTGCGTACAAGCCGTTGTAGTTGAATTCGGATCACCCAATCCGTCTAGATCGGTGTCAGCATAATAAGTAATAGAGGTAACGATCGTTAAGTTAATGGTTAGAATACTATCGCAACCCAAAGAATTCGGAATAGTATCCATGTATGTTCCTGAAGCCATATAAGTTTCGTCTCCTGAAGGAACGGTATATTGCGTACAAGCTGAAGGAGAAATGGTATTTGTTGTAGGTTGCAAGATCGTTAAATTGATCGTCAAAATACTGTCACACAAAGCTGCATTTGGAATCGTATCCATGTAGGTTCCTGAAGTTGTGTATGTTTCATCTCCTGAAGGAACAGTGTATGTAGAACAAGCCGAGGCAGCAAACGAATGTGCTGTGTTGCAACCAACAACTACCGGAGTTAAAGTTCCGCCAAATGCTAATCCCGGAGCAGCTGAAGGAGAATTATATCCCCAACCACCCGTTGTAGTTTGTCCGCTTGCGTAAAAACGAAAAGTAACGGTGATGTTATCCGCAACATTTTGCAATGCTGAAATACCGCTTAAGTCAATCGCCGGCATTGCACCATTCGCTGTAAGAACGAAAGGAGAACCAATCAAAGTGAAAGTTGTTCCGTCTAAGCTATATGCATATTGCATGGAAACTCCGGAACCAGCAGAAAAGCTAGCTGTTCCGGCAAAAGTTGCATTGATTGTACTAAACGAAAGTGTGTATCCCGGGGCAGCAGAGAAAGTGTTTTCAAAATAATCTGTATTCGCTGTGGAAATTCCGTTATTTTGAAAACCTTGCGTTCTGAATGAATTTGATCCTGCGGATGCCACAGCACCAGCACCTCTTGTCAATTCTGATGAAGCGTCTAGATTAGCATCGAAAACCTCAGCGGTACTGGTTACCACGTTTGCTTCACCCGTAAAATCCCAGGATGCAATTTGTGCAACTCCGATAAGAGGGAATAGGAAAGTTAGAAAAATGAAAAGTCTCTTCATATTAAATTTTTTTCCAAAGGTATGAAAAGACGATGTCAGAACGGTTGATTTTTTCTGTTCCAATTATTTTTCAGCAAATCACCAATCAATATTATAGCGCTAACTTTCAGTTGATTATAAAAAACTAAATCGATTTAAGTATGCGGATTAATAAATCATTAAGATTTGACTTCCATCAAACGCGCAACATATTTTCCGATGATATCGAACTCCAGATTCACCAAACTTCCCTGTTCAAACGTATGGAAATTTGTGTGTTCGTGCGTGTAGGGAATAATGCAGACAGAAAACAATCCTTTTTCAGAATCTACAACAGTTAAACTTACTCCGTTTACAGTGATGGAACCTTTTTGAACTGTTGGCTGATTATCGTCATACCTAAAAGTGTACTTCCAGCTTCCGTCCAAATCTTCTACCTTGATACATGTTCCAACGGTGTCAACATGTCCCTGAACAATATGACCGTCTAAACGAGCACCCAGCTGCATACAGCGTTCGAGGTTCACTTTCGAGCCAACTTTCCACTCGCTCATATTTGTTCTGTCGATGCTTTCTTTGATTGCAGTAACAACATAAGTATCGCCGTCTAATTTCACAACTGTTAAGCAGCAGCCATTGTGGGCAACACTCTGGTCAATCTTCAATTCGTTGGTTATACTCGATTTAACCGTGTAATGGATATTGGTGTCTTCGTGTTCTACTCCCACGATCTCACCTAACGTTTCTATAATTCCTGTAAACATAACTACTAATTGAAAATGTACTCAGTAACCCAATTCTAAAATTGAGTATTAGATTTTCGTATCGTTCATTTTTAAGCGATAGCGAAGCGCTACAAAAATAGCACAGATAGACCAAACGGGAACTGCAGCTTTATCCGTATCCAAATAATTATTCAGGAATGCATGAATAAAGTAGGAACACAATGCAATAATGCAAGCCATGATGATTGTTCGCACTTCCTTATCTTCAGCAGGCCAGCGCTGATACAAGTCGATTCCCAGGTAAAACATGATTCCTACCATTGCAAAAACAATGAGCATTCCGGGAAGTCCGGTTTCAGAAAGCGGACCCAGATATTCACTGTGCGCATTCCCTAAGGTTCCAAAGTTTGTAGAGATAATGGTCAAATTCTCCGGATCCTGGAAACGGGCATATTCGAAAGCGTATGTTCCCGGACCGAATCCAACCAGGGGTCGTTCCTTAAACATTTCAATAGCACACGACCAGCGATTTATACGTTCCAGGTTAGAAGCATCGGTTGTTACATTGGCAGCACTTTGAAATCGTTCGCTGATATTTTCAGTAGTGTGCTCAAATTTGTTTCGGGCCAGTTCCTGTTGAATGCTGTCCCAGGAAAACCAGATAAAAAGTAAAAACGCACCAAATGCTGAAGCTACCCAGCTGAATTTGATCCTGAACCGGATCAGTAAATAAACTCCGCCGCCCAAAACCAGGCTTAACTGGGCTGCCCGGGTATACGAAAAATACAGTCCAAGTAGTGAGATAATGAAAAAGCTTACTAAAATGAATTGAATCAAAGGCGAGTGCTTCTTCGACCAGATCATCCCCATGATTAACGGAACAACAAATGCTACCAAAGCACCATAAATAGTATGATCTTTAAAGAACGGCCACATAACCCAATGACTTTCCTTCTCTCCGAAGCGATATCCCGCATGTACAACAAGTGTAAACACGATGGCAGCGATCATTCCTGAAACAAAGAGCCACAGGAATAACCAAATAGTCTTTTTGCTGGTAAGAATTCCGGATCCGTAAAAAAACATGGGAATAATAAACCAGCAACGAACCAATAAGAACTTAAATGACGCTACCGGATTGGTACTTGTAATACTTGTTATCAGCAACCAGCTGAAATACACCAAAAGAACCCAATATAGTGCCGATTGACGCAAATAATCAGGAAACACTTTCGATTTCAGGCCTTGAAAAAGCAATAGAAAAAGTGTGATTAAGAGTAACGGTTCTGTTGGAACGAACAGCCCAAAACTGTCGGTATATTCTTCAATATTTATGGAAAGCGGAGTTGCAGCAATGATCAGGAAGAAAGTGAATCTCGTATGGAAAACAGCAGAATATAGTGCGAGTAAACCAAACGGTATGGCATAACCAATGAAGCTATCGTTCCAAACGAAATAACCCAAAATGGCCATAAAGCAAAGAGCTCCAGCCAACAGCCAACCATTTTCCCTGAAAAAAGTCACACTAAGCCAGTTTTCTCAATTCTCTGATTTTATCGCGAAGCAATAAGGCAAAAACCATGAAGATAAACGTTCCGGCAGTCGACAGGATCATGATGATCAAGCGCTTCGGTTTGTCTTTTTTATCAGCAACTACAGCTCGCTCTACAATGAATTTGTGATTGAACTGCGTATTTGCATCCGATTCGGCTTGCTCATAAGACTGAGCGAAATCAGACAGTTTCATGATCTTTTCGTTGCGTTCAAATTCCAGGGCATCGTATACCGCTCCGTATTTCAGGTTGATATCGATTCTTCGCTTGAAATCTTCCTTATCCGCAGCTCCTTTCGCATCAACATACGCCGAGAACAAATTTGCACGGTATTCCAAAGGAACAACTCCAATACTTGCGAACGAATCCAAACGGCTTAACACCAATCGTTTCTCGAATTCCAACTGCGTTTTCTTACGTTTATTGATCTCGTAAGCCGGGATTGTACGTTCAGAAACCATTTCGTTTTTCACGGTATCGATCAAATCCACAATTTTATTAGCAATTTCAGCAGCCAATTCAGGATCCTTATCACGCACGTCGATTGCAATGGAACCGTAACGTGTACGTGTAAACTGAATATGCCCGTTGTATTCTTCAACTATCTTAAAATTCTTATTTACGTCCGACCGAGAAATCTCGTAATGCTTCATCAAATCGAATTTCTGAACAACTTTGTCACGAACTTTCGAAGACTGAAGGATTTGGATCAATTGCTCTGCCTGCTCTTCCTCACCGAAATCCATGGAAGATGCTTTTGCGTTACGCTGTTCGGAGAACGAAACCGTACTGGTTGCAGCCGGGAAAACGATCGCTGTTGAAAGATAAAGGGGTGTCATCAAGAATGCTAAAACCGTCGAAATAACTAATCCAGCCAGGGAAGTAACTATCAGGATTTTCCGGTAAAACCAAATGGTTACCAACAAATTCATGCGATCGTCTTGTCCCTTTTGTACGTTTTCACTCATTATGTTCTTTTTTTGATGTGCGAATTTACTGTTTGAAAACCATAAACGCAGAACTTGGAAGAAAATTATTCGATTCTCGTCTCGCACTGAAATTTCGGCTTTGCTGATCTTTCCACGAATGCGCGAATTTTTGCTCGCTAACCTGTCTGCCTGAGCATACAGGCAGGCGCTCCGCCAAACTTATTGTTCGAAGGATCCACACGAACTTACTGTTTTCGGCATACAGACAGGCGCTGCGCCGGAAAACGAAAAAGTTAAATCAGAATTGTTTGATGAACCTGTTCCTTGTTCTGGCAAGACGCTTGTAAGTCAACTCGGGTTCTCGAAAGTTGACCACTATTCCCAAATCGAGTCCTGAAACAGCTAAATAATTTAAAGTTTGCTTTACATGCGCATCATGAATTTCTGATACCGTTTTAATTTCGAGGATGATCTTATCATCAACCACAAAGTCTGCAAAGAATGAATGCGGTAAAATGGTTTCTTTATAGATAACCTGAAACATTTTCTCTCTTTCAAATGGTATCCCTCGATTTCTAAACTCAAGTTCTAATGCATCCTTATACACAATTTCAGAAAATCCTTGCCCTAAAATGGAATGAACTTCCATGCAAATCCCGATGATTTTATAGGCTTCTTTTTTATAAATAATGGTCGTCATGTTATTTAAGATAGTGAAAATCATCATTTTGACAACACCAATTCACGAAAAAAAGTCAAACTTGCACACCACGCACAGGGAATCGGCGAGCCGATTAAACTTCCCGCGAATGCACGAATTATATGCTCGCTAACGCTGCACTAGTGAGAATTTATAGAGTGCTAACAACTCTCCAGCTCTCAAAATTATAGCGAAGTGTTAACGAAGCCAATTCGCGCATTCGCGGCAAAATCCAGGTTTCATCTATCAGGACACGTGGAATTCGCGGGAAACTTCCGGATTTCACCATGCGGGTTCCCGAAAAAAAGTAATCTGAGGAATCTGTTAAATTTCCCTTTCCGTAAAATATGACTCGAAATGATTTGTTATCACAACACGAAGAACTAACTTTGCACAGCACAATGTCTGAAAAACATCCATATACAGCGGGTCCATTTTTGTCCCAGATTGAATTTCCGAGCGATTTGCGGAGCAAATTTTCGAAAGATCAGCTTCCCCAGGTTGCCGACGAACTTCGTCAGTACATTGTTGATGTTATCTCGGAAATCGGGAATTCTCACTTCGGTGCAAGCCTTGGGGTTATTGAATTAACGGTTGCTCTTCACTATGTTTTCAATACTCCCGACGATCAGTTGGTTTGGGATGTTGGCCACCAGGCTTATGGACATAAAATCCTTACCGGACGAAGAGAGCTTTTTCACACAAACAGAACAAAAGGTGGGATTTCAGGGTTCCCGAAACGCAGCGAGAGCGAATACGACACTTTCGGAGTAGGACATTCTTCTACTTCCATTTCAGCAGCTTTGGGAATGGCGGTTGCCAACAGATACAAAGGTGAGAAAGACCGTCAGCACATTGCCGTAATTGGCGACGGAGCCATGACCGCAGGTTTGGCTTTTGAAGGAATGAACCACGCAGGTTTTGAAAAAGACGCGAATTTGTTGGTGGTCCTCAATGACAACTGTATGTCGATTGACCCGAACGTTGGTGCACTGAATGAATACCTGACCGACATTACCACTTCGCACACCTACAACAAGGTAAAAGACGAAGTATGGAAATTGCTGGGTAAAGTAAGCAAATTTGGTCCGGATGCTCAAACCATTGCTTCGAAGATCTCGAACGCTTTGAAAGGATCTATACTCAAACAAAGTAACTTATTTGAATCATTGAATTTCCGCTATTTCGGTCCGGTCGACGGGCACGATGTAGTTGGACTGGCAAAAATATTTGAAGATCTGAAAGATATTCCCGGTCCGAAAATTTTACACTGCATTACCCGAAAAGGAGCAGGATATAAATTCTCGGAAGAAGGAAATCCTACAAAATGGCACGCCCCGGGCGTTTTCAATAAAGAAACCGGAGAAATCGTTAAGATTGTTCCTAAATCACCGCAACCTCCGAAATACCAGGACGTTTTTGGTCATACCATTGTAGAACTGGCTGAAGAAAACGACAAGATCATGGGAGTTACTCCCGCCATGCCTTCAGGTTGTTCATTGACCTTTATGATGGAAGCAATGCCTGACCGCGCTTTCGACGTTGGAATTGCTGAGCAGCACGCTGTGACTTTTTCCGCCGGATTGGCAACCCAGGGATTGATTCCTTATTGTAATATCTATTCGTCGTTTATGCAGCGGGCATACGACCAGGTTGTGCATGATGTAGCGCTTCAGAACCTGAACGTAGTTTTCTGTTTAGACCGCGGTGGTTTAGTTGGTGCCGATGGTGCAACACATCACGGAGCTTACGATATGGCCTACATGCGTTCATTACCGAATATGATTGTTGCAGCTCCCATGAATGAGCACGAATTGCGCAACATGATGTTCACCGCACAGGAAAAAAATCACGGACCGTTTTCCATTCGTTATCCGCGCGGCAATGGTGTTTTACTTGATTGGAAGAACAAAATGAAATCCATTCCGGTTGGCCAGGGACGAAAACTGACAAACGGAAACGACATCGCTATTCTAACAATAGGTCATGTTGGGAACTTTGCGCAGGAAGCCATTGAAAAATTACAGGAAACCAGCGCATCTGTCGCTCATTACGATATGCGTTTTGTAAAACCGCTGGATGAAACCATGCTTCACGAAATTGCATCCAAATTTACACAAGTCATTACCATTGAAGACGGCTGCGTTCAGGGCGGTTTCGGTTCAGCGGTACTGGAATTCTTTTCCGACAACAACTACCATTTGAAAGTAGTTCGTTTAGGTATTCCTGACAAATATATCCACCACGGAACCGTAGACGAATTGCACAAAGAATGTGGTTTTGATGCCGATTCTATTGCAGCGAAAGTTGCGGAGATGTTGGGGTTGGATTTGGGGGAAATAGAGACGCGAGAAACAAAAGTTGGGTAAAACTTTCCCAAGCCAATCATCATTTCAAAATATTTTATTTTCTTTGTGCTACAAAACAAGAAGACTATGAACGCATTTTGGCATACACTTGGAAACATCTTAAACGGAGCTTGGTTTTACGATAATATTGGTGACATATTTAACTGGAGCTGTATCGTTCTTGGATTTATTGGTTTTGGATATTGGATGTCCGTTCAAAATAAGTTCAATAAACAAGCTGAACAGAATCCAAATCAGATTAAGTAAGTTTTATTACTCCATATATTTATTAAGGTCTTTTGCTTTGCGGGAGACCTTTTTTGTTTTTCCAAAAATGGAACTAAAGCATCGCCGCGAATACACGAATTTATGCTCGCTAACCTGTCTGCCTAAGCATACAGGCAGGCGCTGCGCGGGTTTATGCCAAGATTGGAATTGTGACTCTTTAGTCTGCTTCTAAAAGCAATATTGCTAACTTCGAAATATGAAACGATCGTTTATTGTAACAGCAGGAGGAATCGGGAAACGCATGGGAACGGATATTCCGAAACAATTCCTGCTGCTGAATGGTAAGCCTATTCTCATGCACACAATCGAACGATTACATCAATTCGATAAAGTAGCTGAGATTATTGTTACGCTTCCTGAATCGCATATTAATTACTGGAAAGAACTGGCTGAAAAACACCAATTTCAAATTCTACATACGGTTCTTGCAGGAGGAAACGAACGCTTCTACTCCATTCAAAAAGCGCTTCCTTACTGCAACGGCGAATCGATTGCCGTTCATGATGCTGTTCGTCCGTTTGTAAGTACCGAAACCCTTCAACGACTGTTCGCGGCTGTTCAGGAACATCCGGCAGTTGTTCCGGTGATTCCCGTTAGAGAATCGCTCCGGATGCAAATCAACGAGGAAAGTAAATCAGTTCACCGTTCGGATTATTTCCTCGTACAAACGCCTCAGGTTTTCAAGCGCCGCATTCTGATTGATGCATACAACCAGGATTTTTCCGAGCATTTCACTGATGACGCCAGTGTTGTGGAACATTTAGGTTATTCGGTAATTACTGTTGACGGGAACGAAGAGAATATTAAGATCACAACTCCGTTGGATTTGATGCTGGCAACTGCTATGCTGGAAAAGAGAATTTAGATTGGTTTGGGGCGAAAAGTTTTTCGCCCGAACCAAAAATTAATCTTCTGTTACCAATTTAAACCATCTGTTATCAGATAAGCTCATTGCTTAATCAGGGAATGTATATTTCATCACCAAATCTTCATTTTCAGCGCTCATTGTTATTACAACTAAGCCGGACTTTTGTACCAAAGAAAGTTCACTATGAAACACATATTTACATTTGTACTCTTACTCGTTGGCTCGTCAACTCTAAATGCACAGAATCCCGGATTAGTTATCTCGGAATTCTTTATCAATCCGCCAAGTAGTGACTTAAACCTGGAATGGGTTGAGTTGATAGCTACAAAAAACATTGATTTTTCAGTTACTCCTTATTCAGTGGTTGTTACCAACAACGGTACGGCAACTGCAAACGGCTGGATGGCCGGAGGAAACCTGAGCTATGGCTTTTCAATAACAAGCGGAACTGTAACAACCGGACAAGTTGTTTACGTTGGGGGGTCAGGAATGACGCCAACGGGAACTAAAATCCGAATCATTGATGTTACAACAACTGCAGGTGATGCATTCGGGAATGCTGCGCCAACAGCCGGTGTTTTCGGAAATGGTGGTGGAAACGCAGATGGAATTGCTGTATTTAGTGTGGCCGCCGGAAGTATTACCAATTCAACTGTTCCGGTAGATGCGGTTTTCTACGGTACCGGAATTGGAAGCGCATTTGTTTCAACAACAACCGGATACGAAATGCCGGTAAATGACCTTTATCCGGGAGGAAAACTGCAATCGAATAGTTTCTTTACCGGAGATCCGGGAGCACAAACATCAAAAGCAACCGGAAATTACGATGTATCAATAAATAGTTGGTCAGGAACCCGCAACTGGACTATTCAGGATTTCGTAAATGACAATACAAGTAATATCTCATTAGCAACCCTTCCCCCAACTCCGGGAACCGGAATTATTTCTACTGCAACCCAGACAAAAGCAGAAAATGACGGGACGGCAACCGTAAATATTACATTCTCTTCTGCAAATGCACTTCCTGCAAAATTTGTTGTGGAAACAGCAACTTATTCAAGTGCTGGGAGAAACGATGATTATTCATGGACCAACGACACTTTAACAATTCCTGCAAGCACGAACGGAGTGTTTCCTTTTACCATTGATCTTTTGGATGATGTAATTGCTGAAAGAACAGAGACAATTCTTGTAAAAATTCGTGCAATAGAAAACGCAGTTACTACAACAGCCAACTACCAGATCATTTACCTAACAGATAACGATTACACAGCACCAGTTGGAAACAACGAACTGATCTTAAACAACCTGGTTTCTTTTTCGAACGGGGCAGAAGGAACAAATAGTGCCGAAATTGTTACACACGATCCTACAACAGACCGCTTATACATCGCAAACTCAATCGGGGCGAAATTAGACGTCGTTGATTTCTCAAACCCGGCCGTACCTGTGCTTTTGAACTCTATTTCTGTCTCTCCTTACGGAAACTTAAATTCCATAACGGTTCACAACGGAATTGTTGCAGCAGCAGTTGAGAACGCGAATCCACAAGCAAACGGATTCATTGTTTTCTTTGATGCAGACGGAAACTACATTTCGCAGGTAACAGTTGGAGCCATGCCTGACATGATCACATTCAACAACGACTTTACAAAAGTAATCACGGCTTGTGAGGGTGAACCTAAATCAGATTACACAGTAGATCCGGAAGGAAGTATTGCTATTGTTGATCTAACACCGGGAATTGCTTCTCTAACCAATACAAACGTAAGCATCGCAAACTTCCAGGCTTATAACGGACAGGAAGCAGCACTGCGCGCGCAGGGAATCCGGATTTTTGGTCCGGGAAGTTCTGCAGCACAGGATTTTGAGCCGGAATATATTTCCATCTCAGACGATAATCTCACTGCATACGTAACATTACAGGAAAACAACGCCATGGCGGTTGTAAATCTTCAAACGGCAACTGTAACAGCTGTTCGTCCGCTTGGAACAATGAACTACGCCGCCGGAAATAGCGGACTGGATGCTTCCGATCAAAGTGCCGGTATTTACATCGCGTCCGTTCCTGTAAAAGGATTGTTCATGCCAGATGCCCTGGCTCACGCAACAATTAACGGAACGGAGTATTTATTCTCAGCAAACGAAGGCGATGCACGCGAGTACTCAGCTTATTCGGAAATTACACGTCTTTCGGGTGCGAATTTAGATGCTGTGGCTTATCCTGATCAGAGCATTTTGAAGAACAATCAATACTTAGGTCGATTGAACATTACCAAAGCAAGCGGTGATATGGATAATGACGGAGATATCGACGATATTCACGTTTACGGAACGCGTTCTTTTACTATCTGGAATGCTGCAACAGGAGCATTAGTTTTCGATTCGAAAGATCTTTTGGAACAAATTACAGCAACACATCCGGCAACGGCAGGATTCTTTAACGCAAGTAATTCTTCGGGAACAGCGGTTTCCAAAAACAGATCCGACGATAAAGGTCCGGAAGTGGAAGGTGTTGCAACTGCTTTCATCAATGGAAATCACTATTTATTTGCTTCATTGGAACGTGTTGGAGGTGTAATGCTTTTCAATATCGACAATCCAGCAGCACCGGTCTTTGTAGGATATTACAACAACAGAACTCTGGCAGCTAACGGGCCTGATCGTGGTGCCGAAGGAATTATCATCATCAAAAAAGAAAATTCACCAACGAACAAAGATTTGGTAATCCTCGCAAACGAAGTAAGTTCTACACTTTCTGTTTTCGAGATCAGTACTTGTGTTGATTTGGCCGGAGCAACATTCACTGCTGCAACAGACAGTATTTGTTCAGGAACAACGGTTGAGTTAACAGCAGCCGGAGCAGCGAACTCGAGCTACCATTGGTTTAGAAACAATCAGGT
>CAMLIF010000075.1 GCA_946479985.1 uncultured Flavobacteriales bacterium | reverse complement strand
TCTTCGCTTGTTCTCTTTCAATTTATTCTAACAATGCTTTGAAGTTACCGGAACCGTATCCTCTGGCTCCCATTCGCTGAATAACTTCAAAGAAAACTGTCGGACGATCCTCAACAGGCTTTGTGAAAATCTGAAGCAAATATCCTTCTTCATCCGCATCAATCATAATTCCCAATTTCTGCAATTCATTGATATCTTCTTTGAATTTAGACATGTGATCTTTCAAACGCTCCGGAATCGCATTGTAATATTCCTGCGGAGGAGTTGATAAAAATTCAACTCCACGAGAACGCATTTCAGCAACCGTTTTGATTATATCGTCAGTTGCAACTGCAATATGCTGCACACCTTCTCCTTCGTAAAAGTCAATGTATTCTTCAATTTGAGAACGTTTCTTTCCTTCTGCGGGTTCGTTAATCGGGAACTTAATTCTTCCATTCCCATTCGACATCACTTTCGACATTAATGCCGAATATTCTGTTGTGATTTGTTTATCATCAAACGACAAGAAATTCACAAATCCCATGACGTCTTCAAACCATTTAACGGCGGCGTTCATACGATTCCAATCCGTATTTCCAACCATGTGGTCAATGAACTTTAATCCTACTGGTGCTGGATTATAATCAGATGTTTTTTCAACATAACCCGGCATAAAAACACCTTTGTAGTTCTTACGCTCTACAAAAACAAAAACCGTTTCACCGTAAGCTCCGTAAATTCCTGAACGTACAACTTCACCATTCTCATCAGATTCAACCATTGGTTCAAAATAAGAACGTGCACCACGCTTTGTAGTTTCCTCATACGATTTTCGCGCATCTTCCACCCATAAAGCTATAACCTTAACACCGTCACCATGCTTTTTTACATGTTCACCAATTGGTGATTCACTATTAAGCGCAGTAGTAAGCACTAATCTGATTTTATCCTGCTTTAATACGTACGAAGCACGATCTTTCACTCCTGTCTCCAAACCTGCATAAGCCAAATCCTGAAAACCAAAAGCCGTTTTGTAGAAGTGAGCTGCCTGTTTCGCATTTCCCACATAAAATTCTACATAATCTGTTCCTAAAAGCGGCAAGAAATCCTGAGCTCCCTCAAAGATTTTCTCTAAACCGTATTCCACATTTTTAATTTCGTTACTCATAATCTTTTATATTTCCATGACTAGTTGCGAATTAATTGAAATAACTAGTCATTTGTAATTAGTAATTCTCTATAGCCAGCTATAAGCGTAGTCTTCCAACTCCGTATCTATCGCTGCCTGGGTTAATTTTAACGGACGGAAAGTATCAACCATTACCGCCAGTTCCTGTGTTTCCTTCTGACCAATACTTCTTTCATACGCTCCGGGATGCGGGCCATGTGGAATTCCGCCCGGATGCAGTGAAATGTATCCTTTTTCCACATGATTTCTACTCATAAAATCACCATCTACGTAATACAGCAGCTCATCAGAATCGATGTTGCTATGGTTGTAAGGTGCCGGAATAGAAAGCGGGTGATAATCGTACAATCTCGGACAGAAAGAGCACACCACAAAATTGTGTGCTTCAAAAGTTTGATGCACCGGTGGCGGCTGATGAACACGCCCAGTTATCGGTTCAAAATCGTGAATAGAAAAAGCATACGGAAAATTATAACCGTCCCATCCTACAACGTCGAAAGGATGCGAGGCATAAACCAACTCGTGCAGCATGTTTTCCTTCTTAATCTTTATGATAAACTCACCCAATTCATCGTGCGTTTCAATTTCACTTGGCCCTCTCAGATCGCGCTCACAAAAAGGTGAATGCTCCAGCAACTGGCCAAATTTGCTGCGATAGTTTTTTGGAGTATACAACGGTGAAAACGATTCTACAATGAACAAACGATTGTCTTCCGAATCGAACTCAATCTGATAGATCATTCCACGCGGAATCACCAAATAATCGCCATAGCTAAAATCGATGTTTCCCAAAAGTGTTTTCAGTTTTCCCGAACCGCGATGCACAAAGAGCATTTCGTCAGAATCGGCATTCTTATAGAAATAAGAAGTCATGGATTTTTTTGGAGCTGCAAGTGCAATATTCAAATCGTTATTAAACATAACAATGGTTCTGCTTTCAAGGAAATCATCTTTCGGCGTAACCTCAAAACCCTTGAGCATACGCGACTTAATATTCTTTCCTACAGCTGCTTGTGGAGTTAAGTCAATAGCATCACCAAATGATTTCACCATCGTTGGGCGGTGCACATGATACAAAAGTGATGAAAACCCGCTAAAACCCTCAGTTCCGAACAATTGTTCGTAATATAAATCACCGGAAGGTTTTCTAAATTGTGTATGTCTTTTATGCGGGATTTCTCCCAACTTATAATAAAATGGCATTTCTCAAAATTTTAATGAATATACAAATAAATAGGGGCACTATCAAGACAAAGAAGCCCCTTCAAAAAAAGAAGACCTTTCATTCCGGCTTCCTGATCTGAAGCCAAAGAAGATGTATTTGCAATTCAATCCACATAAAACGTGATTTACCACAAATTTATCAAAATCTCATGTTCGCTTTCAATGATTTTGAGAAATTTCACGGATTTGTGAAGAAACCGGTTTCGAAAAGCACTATTTTTGCGCCGGTTATATAATCATTATCTATGAAGAAAGTGTTGGTATTAGGTTCATGCGGTCAGATCGGAACCGAATTGGTATTGGCTTTACGCGAAAAATTTGGGAACGAGCAAGTGATAGCCGCAGACCTGAAAACCGAATGCCCGGAAAATTTGCAAAACGGGCCTTACATGGTTTTGGATGCAATGGATCGTGAGAAAGTGCGACACACTATTATAGAAGGAAAAATAACCGATGTGTATTTGCTGGCGGCACTACTTTCAGCCACAGCAGAAAAAAATCCTGACTTTGCCTGGAAACTGAACATGGAAGGATTATTTACCATTTTGGATCTTGCAAAAGAAGGACATATAAAAAAGGTGTTCTGGCCCTCAAGTATTGCAGTTTTCGGACCAACAACTCCCCGGATCAATACGCCACAGTATACAGTTATGGAGCCGAGCACCGTTTACGGCATTTCCAAACAAGCCGGTGAACGCTGGTGTGAATATTACTTTAATAAGTTCGGCGTTGATGTTAGAAGTATCCGCTACCCCGGGCTAATTTCGTACAAAAGTCTCCCTGGCGGCGGAACTACAGACTATGCTGTAGACATTTTTTATAAGGCGAAAGCAGGAAAACCTTTCACCAGTTTCCTGAAAGCAGATTCGGCACTGCCGATGATGTTTATGGATGATGCTATCAGGGCAACAATTGAGCTCATGGAAGCACCTAAAGAAAGTGTCAAAATCAGATCAAGTTATAACCTTTCAGCGTTGTCGTTTACCCCTGAAGAACTAGCCAATGCTATCCGCAAAGAAGTTCCGGATTTTGAAATTTCTTACGCACCTGATTTCCGCCAGGAAATTGCTGATTCATGGCCTGCGAGTATTGACGATTCATTTGCCAGAACCGACTGGGGATGGAACGAAAGTTACAATTTGCACAAAATGGTTTCTACAATGTTGAAAAACATTAATTTAGCGCTCGTTTCAGAGCAATAAACATGCGTTTATCGGCAAAACTAGATCGTTTATCGAAATTATTTAAAAAAATAGGCAACTTTTGTGGAATAATTCTATCTTTAGATTACGCTACAAACTAATTATAAAACTATGTGGAAGTTAAATCGGCTAGGACTTTTACTTCTTTGCTTTCTATTCATTGGGAATGCTCTTGCCAGTACGTCTGATGATCAGGACGATAAAACAAACGTCACTGATCAAAACGGGAAGAAGCAGGGCAAGTGGATTATTTACGGTAAAGATCGTCCTGAATCAGGAATTCCGTCGACCGGAAAAGTGGAAGAAGGAAAATATGTTGACGACAGAAAAGAGGGTATTTGGATCAAGTACCATGACGATGGCGTTACACCAAAATTAAAGGGAGAATACGAAAACAATCGTCCGAAAGGTATTTACACCAAGTATTGGCCGAATGGAAAAGTGAGAGAAACCGGAACTTTTGAGAAGAATCAGCAATTAGATTCGTTAGTACGTTTTTACGAAACTGGAGTTCGTGAGTACGTTGCAGATTATAATGAATTAGGAAAAGAGCAGGGAAAAGTTAAGTTCTACTATCCAAACGGGCAGGAAGAATTGGTTTACACTGCAAATAACGGAACCCCAACAGGAACCGCAACACGCTACTGGCCAAATGGTGACGTGAAGGAAATCATTACTTACAGTTCTACTGGAGAGATTACAAACACAATCCAAAAAGAAATGGTAAGTGCTCCTGAAAAAGTAAAAGATCCAAGCGGACCTTCGAAACCGCCGCCAGCAATTAAAGGAACTCCCAAAACTCCTGGCGCGACATGGAAGCCGAATGGTTATAACAAAGTGTATAACGAAGACGGTGAAATTTCTCAGGACGGAACGTTTAAAGACGGTCGACTTTGGGACGGAAAAGTATACGTATACGATAAAGACGGAATTCTGCTGAAAGTAGAGGTTTACAAGTCCGGTTCGTATCACTCAGACGGGCAATTGTAATTGAACATTCAATAATAAAAGAAAAGGTGGTTCTCTGAAGAGGATCACCTTTTTTGATTTTCAATCCAGGCGCTCCCTGCCAGGGAAACTTTCCGAAGGTTCTCATCATCATAAAGGACCAGGGTCTGATTCTGTTTCCTGAACCCAAAAATGAGCAGATTGACCCATTTTCTATGGCTGGCAGTCCAACTCAACTATTTTTCCATCACTTTCAACCCAGGTTTCACAATCGTTTCTAAAAGAGAACCAACGCTTCCCGGGGTAAATACCTCCATTCAACGCCGTCAGATACAGCAATTGATCCTCAACTGCCGGCATACGAAACAGTGCTCTTAAAAACATCTCATAAAGACTAGTCAAAAAAAAGAATAGCTCCTGAGAGGAAAACATGATATCATACATTAAAGTGTTACAGCTTCACGCAAGATAAACCCGAGCGTTCCCTCTGGTAAATGGCTCCTGCCTCCAATGCTCATTTCCCGGATTCCACTCGAACATTGACAACAAAAAAAAGGGTGTCACATTTGCAACACCCCTCTTCCATTATGAGTTTCTATTTATCTGAATAACTGAACAAATCCATGTCCGCTAAACTCATTTCCTGTTAAACCTGTTACCGTGTATGTATAGAAGTAAACACCTTCTGAGGCATCTGATCCGTTCCAGCTCGGATTCACTCCGTCACCTTCATACATCGTAAGACCCCAACGGTCAACAATTGTAAGTTTAATGTTAGTACTGTACGTTGTAGCAATACTAAATATATCATTAACTGCATCTCCATTAGGACTAAACACGTTTGGAACAACGATTTGAGGATTCGGGTAGAGACATGAGTTATCGTCGACTTCTGCGAGCGGATTGTAATTCACACCATTCGGATCCGTACATCCACACACACTGATCACAACACTAGCGAATACTGTATCTGCGCAAGGTCCTTTGCTTGCAATTAAACGAATTACAGCATCGTCACTATAAACAATAGTTAAAGGAGTATTGTAATCTGCCGTATTCAAAGTAGTTCCATCTCCAAAGTTCCATTGGTAGAACGTTGCATTTTCACTTGTATTCGTGAATACAACTGTTAAAGGAGAACATCCGCTAAGCACAGATGCATCAAAAGAAGCTGAAGGAGGTAACTCCTGAGTTACAAGGATCGAATCATTCACTGAACAAACATCGTCTGTAATAGTAAAGTAATACCATCCCGGAGAAAGATTCTGCATCACTGAGGCATCTACCTCAACTGTTCCTGATGCATTTTCCCAATGGTACAAAGGTTGGCCTGTCATTCCTTCTCCCAATCCGAACACCGTTCCGTTATTCTGACATGAAGATGCCGGCACCATTTGCATTGTATCAATTGCAAGGGTTTGATTTAATACTACTGTTACAGTATCGGTTCCTGTATTCCCACAGGCATCCACTGCGTTGACTATAAAGTCATAACTTCCGTTTGTGAGTGCGGGGACATAAGCCGTTGTACCTGTTTGATTCATAAACGGCCAGGTGACTGTATATGGTCCAAAACCTCCACTGGCAGTTGCCGTTACCATCACCGAATCGTTCGGACAGGCGATGTTAATATCAGATTCCGTTATTGTCAAGTCTGGACCGTCAATGATGTAAAGTGTACCTATCGTAATAATCGTATCACCACATTCTGTGATTGTTGTTGCAGTTAAAGTAACAGATTCAGGGCTTTCGTTGTTTCCGTCTTGCGTTGGGAACAACGTAATAACAATTGTATCTACACCTGGTTCGAAAATAACCGGATTTGGCAGGTTGTTGTAATCTACACCCATAATCGCATTTCCGGAAATATCGTATGTTACCACCAATGAATCATCGGCTTGAGTTGTAGGTCGTGTAAAATAGAACGTTGCACTGGTACATCCTTCAATTACAGTTGTGTCGCCACTTACAGTAGCAACTGAAATATCAACTGCTTCAGAAGCAAATGAATCTGCTTCAATAAATACTCCAGAATCGTATGATTGATCACCAACATTACAAATAGCCAATTTAATGTGATATGTCTCACCACATTGTACCTGAGCAACTGCTGTTAAGATTACCGTAGTTCCATCATACTGAATTGCAGTTCCATATCCTGCACCACCAACATTATCTACATAATATTGTGTATTACTCTGATCACCTACGTTGTTAATGGTAACTGGTGTACTTGTACCGGGAATAAGCGCAATATTTACTGCTGAATTTGTGTATGGGCCTGATAATCCGGGGCCAGACAAGAAGAATCCGAAAGCATCATTATAAGAAGAGGGTGAGAATTCCGGGTACTCATCCGATCCGAACATATAACGAAAACTTACCGTATCACCTGAAGGCACAAAGTCGAACTCCAAAATGGCACCGTTAGTAACTGTTCCGTTCGCAATTGCATCTAAATCCGGATCATTAAGCATGGGTGTTCCACCCAAAGTAAAACTTCCGCTGTTGTTAGGGCCAACAGCTGCCGATCCCATACCTGTGGTTAACAATACTCCTGATGAAATAGGGAATGATGTATTGTTCGAATTGAAGTAAGAAACATTCCCCTGAATAGATTGAGCGTTTACCGCACTACCGTTATAAGTAACATTTGTTGCTGTAACTCCATTCCCCAACAATACATCCTGTACGTAATTGTTTGGTGAATTGGTGTTTGTCACCGAAATCTGGGAAATCCCTGAAAACGATGAAAACGTTACAACAATTAAACTAAATAAAACCTTCTGTAAAGTGTACATATTTCTCATAGTAAATAGTTAACATGTGCTTAGACTGCAAATATAAAGGAATGGTTGCACCAAAAATGGATTTTTCTAAAATTTTAAATAATTGTTAATTATTCAACAACAACGTGTTTTCATTAAGACCGAATAAAATTGCATTTTTGTAAAAAAATATCCGTGGAACATACTCAAGAATTTCTTCAGAAAAACAAAGAACGTCAGTTAAACGAATTAATTGAATTGCTTAGAATTCCTACTGTTTCAGCCGACAGCGCTTTTAAGAACGATGTTTTGAAAGGCGCCGAAAAAGTGGCCGAATTTCTTACGAAAGCTGGTTTAGAGCAGGTAGAAATTTGTAACACAGCCGGACATCCGATTGTATATGGTGAGAAAATAATCGACCCGAATCTTCCAACTGTATTGGTATATGGGCATTACGATGTTCAACCAGCCGATCCAATTGATTTATGGACTTCTCCACCATTCGAACCCGTGATCAAAACAACCGAGATCCATCCCGAAGGTGCAATTTTCGCCCGCGGGTCTTGTGACGACAAAGGACAAATGTTCATGCATGTGAAAGCGGTTGAAGCAATGATTGCTACAAATGAACTTCCATGTAATGTCAAATTTATGATTGAAGGTGAAGAAGAAGTTGGTTCTGTCAATCTTGGAATTTTCGTCAATGAAAATAAAACAAAACTGAAAGCTGATATTATATTGGTTTCTGATACCGGAATGTTGAGTAACGACACTCCTTCTATAACAACTGGATTAAGAGGGTTAAGCTACGTAGAAGTAGAAGTAACCGGTCCGAACAGAGATCTTCATTCAGGACTTTACGGCGGCTGTGTTGCAAATCCGATCAATATTCTTACAAAAATGATTGCTTCTCTTCATGATGAGAACAATCATATTACGATTCCGGGATTCTACGCTGATGTAGTTGAACTTTCTATCGAAGAACGTACGGAAATGGCAAAAGCGCCTTATTCCGAGGCAAATTATCTGAAAGCGCTCGATATTGAAAGTGTTTATGGTGAAGCAGGTTATTCTACTCCTGAACGAGGTTCTATACGTCCGACACTCGACGTTAACGGAATTTGGGGCGGATATACCGGTGAAGGAGCAAAAACAGTGATCGCCTCGAAAGCCTACGCGAAAATCTCCATGCGTTTGGTTCCAAATCAAAACCCGGAAACAATTACCAAATTGTTCCAGGACCATTTTGTTTCCATTGCACCAAAAGGTGTGCGAGTAGTTGTGAATCCGCACCATGGCGGAGAACCTGTTGTTACGCCGATTGATTCATTCGCTTACCAGAGCGCAGCAAAAGCCTACGAAAAAACATTTGGCAAAACACCTATTCCCGTTAGAAGCGGCGGAAGCATTCCAATTATTGCTTTATTTGAACAAGAACTAGGGTTAAAAACGGTAATGATGGGCTTCGGATTGGATTCGGATGCTATTCATTCGCCAAATGAACATTACGGATTATTTAATTTTTACAAGGGAATTGAAACCATTCCATACTTCTTTCATTATTTCTCCAAAGCAAATTAATTAGCAATGGCGAAACAACTTTTTCTTTGGTCAATTTCATTCTCTATTCTTTTAGGACTGAACGCGTGTGAGTTTGATGAACCTGATATGGGTGATATCAAAAATTTCAAGTTAGTTGAGCTGGACGGAAATAATTTAGATGTTCAGTTCGATATAGATATCGATAATCCGAATGGTTTTAATTTCAAAATTAAGGATGGCGATGTTCTGATTAAGATCAATGAAGAAGAAATGGGAACGGTAAAACTTTCAGAGAAAATCAAAGTAAAACGCAAATCTGATAATACTTATACCATTCCTTTACGCATCGTATTGAATAACGGAACATTGTTTAAACTGATTAAAATAGCGCAGCAAAAAACCATTTCGTTAGTAGCGGAAGGAACGGTGAAAGGAAGCGTTTGCGGAATCAGTAAAAAAGTTCCGATCAAAGAAACACGAGAATTGAGTGGTAGTGATTTGAAAAATATTTTTCAATAAATAAATCAAAAAAAGTCTGGGCGAATAATTATTCGCCCAGACTTTTTTATTTATACTTTCTGAAGTAAACTTTTCCAACTCACCTTCGCCTCAATAATAGATGCAAGATCGTTAATTGCAACACGATCCTGAAGCATCGTGTCTCTATCTCGGATAGTTACTGTATTGTCTTCCAAAGTCTGGTGATCAACCATCACGCAGAACGGTGTTCCAATTGCATCCTGGCGACGGTAACGTTTTCCCGGAGAATCTTTTTCATCATACTGACAGTTATAATCAAACTTCAAATTATTGAAAATGCTCAATGCCATTTCCGGCAACCCATCTTTTTTCGTCAACGGCATAACCGCTACCTTATAAGGTGCCAATTGCGCCGGCAAACTTAAAACCGCACGTTCAGAGCCATCTTCGAGTTTTTCGTTTTTGAACGAAGCACTCATCACTGCCAGGAACATTCTGTCTAAACCAACCGAAGTTTCAACAACGTAAGGAACGTAGTTCTGATTCAATTCCGGGTCGAAATACTGTAGTTTTTTTCCGGAGAATTGTTCGTGTTGTTTCAGGTCGAAATCGGTTCTGGAGTGTATTCCCTCCAATTCCTTGAATCCCATTGGGAAATCAAATTCAATATCTGAAGCGGCATTTGCGTAATGTGCCAATTTGATATGGTCGTGTTCACGGTAATTCTGATCGCCTAAACCAAGAGCTTTGTGCCATGCCAAACGTGCATTTTTCCAGTGGTGGTACCACTTCATTTCCTCACCCGGGCGAACAAAAAACTGCATTTCCATTTGTTCGAACTCACGCATTCTGAAGATAAACTGACGCGCTACGATCTCATTTCTGAAAGCTTTCCCGATCTGGGCAATACCAAAAGGAATCTTCATTCGACCACTTTTCTGTACATTCAGGAAATTCACAAAAATACCTTGCGCCGTTTCCGGACGTAAATAAATGGTAGAAGCATCACCTGCAACAGATCCCATTTCGGTTGAGAACATCAGATTGAACTGACGAACCTCTGTCCAGTTTCTTGAACCGCTCACCGGACAAACAATTTCCAGGTCTTCAATAAGCGTTTTCACACCCTCCAGGTCATTGTTTTCCAATGTTTCACGCATTCGTCCCTCGATCTCCGTGATCTTGGCTTCATTACGAAGTACGTTCGGGTTGGTAGCACGAAATTGTACTTCGTCGAAAGCTTCGGCAAATTTCTTCGCGGCTTTATCAACCTCCTTATTAATCTTTTGGCGGATTTTCTCGATATGTTCTTCAATCAGAACATCTGCCCTGTATCTTTTCTTTGAATCTTTATTATCGATCAATGGATCATTAAAAGCATCTACATGGCCTGAAGCTTTCCAGGTAGTCGGATGCATGAAAATAGATGCGTCGATCCCAACAATATTTTCATTCATTTGCACCATCGATTTCCACCAATACTGTTTGATATTGTTCTTCAACTCGGAGCCTAGCTGACCATAATCGTATGTGGCAGCTAATCCATCGTAAATTTCAGATGACGGGAATACAAAACCGTATTCCTTCGCGTGAGAAATGACTTCCTTCAGTAAATCTTCTTTCTGTTCCATGCGGCAAAGATAACCTAGAAATCAAAAGGTAAAAGTCAAAAGTCAAAAGTTTGGAGTGATTTAAATGTATTTTTTGAGTTTTACCTTTGAGTTTTGATTTTTCGCATAGCGGATTTTGGTCTAATTATTGAAATGTCCTTGAAGCATTTAAAAAAAATGCCTTATTTTCGTTCATTACAAGTATAAAACTATGTTGAAAAAATCACTTTTACTATTAGCACTTTCGATTGCCGGTACGTTCTCGTTCGCTCAAAAGAACCCTGCTATTCCCGACAATCTAAACGATGGAATGTACGCTGTATTCTACACAAACCGCGGAGTAATTCTCGCTGAACTGGAATACAAAAAAACGCCTATGACAGTCGCCAATTTTGTTGGTTTAGCTGAAGGAAAGGCAACAATAATGGACAAGAAATTCTCAAAACCGTATTACGACGGGTTGAAATTTCACCGTGTGATCAGCAAATTTATGATTCAGGGCGGAGATCCTGACGGAAATGGAAGCGGTGGTCCGGGATATGGTTTTTATGATGAAACCACTCCTGATTTGAAACATGATGCACCAGGAATTCTTTCCATGGCAAATTCAGATCCTCAAACAAAACAAGCGTATTCAAATACCGGAAACACAAACGGCAGTCAGTTTTTCATCACACACAACAAAACACCATGGTTGGACGGAAAACACACTGTTTTTGGTCGTGTTTTGATTGGTCAGAACATTGTAGACTCAATTAAACAAGGAGATTCTATGGACTCTGTTCGTGTCTACCGTAAAGGTGCTGACGCGAAGGCATTTGATGCTACCAAAGTGTTTCAATCAAAAAACGCTGAAGCAGTTGAAAAAGCAAAAGTGCTTCTGGCCGAACAAATGAAAAAAGCGGAAGCAGAAAATGCACGTGTTGCAGCTGCAGCAAAAATGACAACTGCTGAATACCAGGTATGGCTGTTTGAAGAAGTGAAGAAGAAATATCCTAAAGCAAAACAAACTGCATCAGGCTTAATTTACATTTTAGAAAAAGAAGGAACGGGTGCTGTACCACAAACAAACGGACCGGTTTCTACTCATTACCTGGGAACACTTTGGTCTTCAGGAGAAAAATTTGATGCTTCCTATGACCGTAACCAACCGTTGAATTTTAACTACAACTCCGGTCAAATGATCAAAGGATATGACGAAGCTGTAGGCTTAATGAAAACAGGTGGAAAAGGAAAATTCATTATCCCATATTTCAATGCTTACGGAGCTGATGGCCGCCCGCCGGTAATTCCTAAATATGGAGATCTTGTTTTTGAGATTGAGTTATTAGATGCAAAACCAGCTCCGGTTCAAACAATTGAAACTCCAAAAACTCCTCCAACACCGCCGGTTGAGCCAAAATCGGATTCGAAAACAAAAACCAAGACATCGAAGCCATAATCGGTTAACATGATCTAAACGTATAAAGCGATTCGCCTCAGGTGGATCGCTTTTTTTATTTCAATTGTTTTGACCAATATTAAACAACAATTAAATACCTAACGGATAAACGTCATGAAAAAAACGGTCATGTAAGCCTTCTGCGTTAAAAGAGAGATTATCGTTAAGCAGAGCTACCGATTTTGTTTCTATTTTTAACTCATGAAATTGAGTCTTGGGCTTTTCGTTATTCTTACCCTCTGTGCCTGTACTTCCAAAATGCAAAAATGGAAACAGGATGTAGAGTCGTTTATTGCAACGTCCGACTCAACATCTTATATTTTAAACAAGCAGATAGATTCAACCGAGTTGACTCAGCTTCTTGAATCCGCCGCTGTCTGCTGGTCTGAAGCCAAGTCACAATTTATTTCAGACACTTTGAGTATCGAAACCCTGCACTTGCTGGATGCTTTCAATGTTGATTATTCCAACAGCAAAAATCTTGCGGCCGAATACAGTCTTTGTAAATCTGCGGTTAAAGCCCAAAAAGAGAGACTTATTCTTTTACAAACCGATATTCAAAACGGCAGCGGGGATCGTTCAGTTTATTGCGCTTCCATCCAAAAGGAAAAGGATGAATTAACAATTATTCGAACACATGCTATTGATATTCATCGTAGATTCGAAGAACTAAAAATAAGCCTCGAACAATTTCAACCACTTTTAGCACGTTAAATCTATTTTAGTACATGAAGAAAACGCTTTTATTTTTCAGTTTCCTAGTCTTTACATTGTTGAGTTATGCCCAGCCAACAAGTACAGATCAGCAATTGGCAAATTTGTACTATAACAATGGCGAATTTGAAAAGGCACTTCCATATTTCGAGAAATTAATGACGAAACAAAGCGTAAAATTTGATCAGCTGCGCTATATCGAATGTCTCGAAAAAACCAATCAGCCAAAAGAGGCAGAAAAAGTTCTCAAGAAATTCGCAAACGCGAACTCAAAAGACCTTGATTACCAAATTTTATTGGGCGATTTCTACGCAAGAAATGAACGTACTGCCGAAGAAGAAAAGCTACTCAATAGTTTAATTAAAAGTCACACTGAATTGGGTTATGAGGTTATTGACCTCTACAACGCTTTCTTAAAACGCGGAAAAACCGAGTGGGCGTTAAAAACATTGGAATCGGGAAGAAAGAACCTGAAGAAAAATTATGCGCTCAATTTCCAATTTGCTGAAATCTATGCAATCCTTGGGAGAACAGATGAAATGATTGAGGAGTATTTTGATCTCCTGAACGAATACCCGGGTTATATTGCTGATGTTCAAACAGAACTTACAAATCAAATTGACTTCACAGACGACAATAACGGTGTTTATCTGAAATTGAAACAGCAATTACTGACCAAGATCCAGAAAAATCCAAATGATGAAATGTACGTTGAGCTGCTCACATGGTTATTCGCTCAACGCAAAGAGTTTAAAAGTGCCATGGTACAAGCTCAGGCCCTGGATAAGCGCCGTGGCAATTCCGGAGCGCTGGTTATGGATCTGAGTGAAGTTTGTGTCGTAAACGGCGCTTATGACGTGGCTACAACAGGCTATCAATATGTTATTGCATTGGGTTCAGACAAACCGAATTACTACGCTGCGTATATTTCCCTACTAAACGTGCAGTTCCGTGAAATTACGGTAGATAAAAAAATCGATTCTCCGCGCGTTCAAAAAGCCATTGCCGATTATCGTTATGCGTTAAAGAACATTACGAAAGGGCGTCGTTCAATAAACACAATCAAAGAACTTGCAACCCTTGAAGCATATTATAACGATAACACCGCCGGGGCTCAGCAGCTTCTCGACAGTTGCCTGGCACAACCCGGGCTTACAGACATTGAAAAAGCGGAAGTTAAAATGCTTTTGGCCGACATTCTTGTTTTAGAAGACGATATCTGGCAGGCTTCACTTTATTACATGCAGATCGATACTGATTTCAAATTCGAAGCTATCGGATCGGAAGCAAAATACAAAAATGCACGTGTTTTCTATTACGATGGTGATTTTGAATTTGCGCAATCACAACTGGACGTTCTGAAACAATCGACTTCCAAGTTAATTGCCAACGATGCGATGAAACTATCTGTTTTAATTACCGATAATCTTGGATTGGACAGTAATTACACAGCCATGTATCAATTCGCACAAGCCGACCTGCTTTTACAGCAACATCAATACGAGCGGGCCTTTACTTTATACGATTCTATTCAGCGTGAATTTCCGGATCACGGATTAGCCGATGAAATCCTGCTTCGCAAATCGCAGGCAATGCAGGATCAGGGCCGTTGGGAAGAAGCCGTTTCTTATCTTGAAAAAATTGTACAGTATCACTTCGATGATATTTTGGCAGATGACGCTGTTTTCCAGTTAGGTGATATTTACGAGAATCATCTCGACAACAAAGAAAAAGCCGCTGAATATTACAAGAAAATTCTTTTCGAATGCAAAGGAAGTTTGCTTACTGTTGAGGCTAGAAAGCGTTTCAGAGCTTTACGGGGCGATAAAGGCATTGACGAAGAAGAGTTGTAAGGACAGGTCGCGACCTGTCCTTACAACAATAAAAAAAACCTGGATGCCCCCACCCAGGTTTTTCTATCATTTCATGTACCTAAATGGATACATCAAATGATAACTACTGCTACTAACCTCTACAAATGTACAGTCTATTTTTTATTTTCCAAATAAATCGAATCAATTCTTCGATGAAAACCACAAAATAATCGTTTAGAACCACACTATTTAGATTCTTTTTAAATAACTAAACTCGCCTTTTAAAACGTTAAAATCCCTTAAATTCGCAGGTCTTAAATTCAGTAGTCATGTCTACTTCAGAGGATTATTTACCAATATTGATCCAAGCCGCTGTGGCTGTGGGCTTTGTCATCACAACTTTGGTTGTGGCGCCAATGCTCGGACCTAAGCTTCATGGAAAGAAAAAAGATGCCAACTGGGAATGTGGTGTCGAAGAAATCGGAAATGCACGTTTCCCAGTTTCCATTCGCTATCTGTTAACTGCAATTTTGTTCGTGTTGTTCGATGTGGAAGTTATTTTCTTCTATCCATACGCCGTGAATTTTAAAGCACTTCAATTAGAAGGACTGATTGCAGTAGTTGTTTTTGTAGGATTCTTCCTTACCGGATTTTTCTATGTTCTTAAAAAAGGTGCCTTAGAATGGGAAAAGTAGAAATCATCAACGATGTTGAAACGTTCAATGGTGAAGGATTTCAACTGGCTATGCTCGACAAAGTAATTGCTTCTGCTCGTGCAAATTCAGTTTGGCCTCTGCCGTTCGCAACCTCTTGCTGTGGAATTGAGTACATGGCAACAATGGGTTCAAACTATGATTTGGCACGTTTCGGTATGGAACGTATGTCATTTTCTCCGCGCCAGGCAGATCTTTTGATCGTGGCAGGAACTATCTCAAAAAAATTAGCTCCTATCCTGAAACAAGTGTATGAACAAATGGCTGAACCAAAATGGGTTCTTTCTGTTGGCGCTTGTGCTTCTTCAGGTGGAATTTTTGATACTTACTCTGTACTTCAGGGAATCGACCGTGTAATACCGGTTGACGTGTATGTTCCAGGATGTCCGCCGCGACCAGAGCAGATAATCGAAGGAATAATGAATATTCATCGTTTAGTGAAACACGAAAGCCTTCGTCGCCGCTATTCAGATGAATACAAACATTTGTTGAACAAATATCACTTGAACGAGGATGAACCAACAGACAAATGAGACCGTATTAGCTCGTCTTCAGGAGAAATTCGGAGCAGCTATCGTCGCACATGAAGAACCTTACGGTTTATTGACTATTGAAGTAGTCCCTGATGAAGCGCATAAAATCATTGCTGATATTAAAGTGGACGAAATACTAAAAATGTCATTTCTTACACTAATAGGTGCTGTTCACTATCCGGACAATAAAGGCCGGGAAATCTGTGTTACTTACCATATTCATTCGTTGATTAACAATGTGCGATTACGTATCAAAGCGTATTTGCCGATTGAAAACCCAACGATTGCTTCTATTACTGACATTTACATCGGTGCAAACTGGCAGGAACGTGAAACGTACGATTTCTTCGGAGTAATCTTCGAAGGACATCCGAACCTCACACGTATCCTGAACGAAGATTCCATGGATTATTTCCCTATGCGTAAGGAATATCACCTGGAAGATGCTACAAGAGAAGATAAAGATGATCGCTTCTTCGGAAGATAATTAACGAGAATTATGAGCGATACTCCACACAAACCAGATTATAGCATGTTCTCCAACGAAACTATCGACGGGGAAATTGCAACATTGAACTTAGGGCCTACTCACCCCGCAACACACGGTATTTTTCAAAATATCCTGACTGTTGATGGTGAAAAGATCTTAGCTTCTGTACAAACTGTGGGTTACATTCACCGTGCTTTTGAAAAACTGGCGGAAAGAAGACCTTACAATCAAATTACTCCAATTACTGACCGATTGAACTATTGTTCTTCTCCAATCAACAACTTAGGTTGGGATATGACAGTAGAAAAACTGGTCGGAATCAATGTTCCCAAGCGTGTAGAATACATGCGTGTAATCATTATGGAATTAGCGCGTATTGCAGACCATTTGGTTTGTAATGCGGTAATTGGTGTAGATACCGGAGCATTGACAGGTTTTACCTATATGTTCCAGCAGCGTGAAGCGATTTACGAATTATTCGAAGAAGTTTGCGGTGGACGTTTAACAACAAACATCGGTCGTATCGGTGGTTTTGAGCGCGACTTCTCTCCTACTTTTCACAAGAAACTGGAGAAATTCTTAAAAGAATTCCCGAAACATTTCGAGGAGTTTGACAACCTGCTTTTACGCAACCGAATCTTTATGGATCGTACCATTGGTGCCGGGCCTATTAGCGGAGAACGTGCATTGGAATTCGGATTTACAGGCCCGAACTTACGCGCAGCCGGAGTTGATTATGATGTTCGCGTCATGAATCCATACTCTTCTTACCAGGATTTCGACTTTATTGTTCCGGTTGGAACGCAGGGAGATACTTATGACCGTTTCTGTGTTCGCCAGGAAGAGATTCGTCAGAGTGTTAGCATTATCCGTCAGGCAGTTAAGAATATGCCGGAAGGACCTTTCTTTTCACCGGATGTCCCCGAATTCTATTTACCGCGAAAAGATGATGTTTACACGAAAATGGAAGCATTGATCTACCACTTCAAAATTGTAATGGGAGAAACTCCTATTCCGGTTGGCGAAGTTTATCACGCTGTAGAAGGAGGAAACGGAGAATTAGGATTCTATTTGATTTCAGACGGAGGAAGAACTCCATACCGTTTGCAATTCCGCAGACCATGTTTTATTTATTACCAGGCATACCCGGAAATGATTACCGGTCAAACCATCTCAGATGCGGTTTTGACCTTAAGTAGTTTGAACGTGATTGCCGGAGAATTGGACGCATAACAATGAGCAGTACCCATAGAACACAACCCACGGCAGACGGACCAATGCCGGAATTCAGCCCCGAAAAAATGGCTGAAGTAGAGCGTATTATTGGTTTATTTCCTGAAGGAAAACAGAAAAGTGCCATCATGCGAATCCTGCATCTTGCCGAAGAAGAATTTGGCGGATGGCTAAGCGTTCCAACAATGAATTACGTTGCAGGATTGCTGAACATACAGCCTATTGAAGTATATGAAGTAGCTACTTTTTATACCATGTTCAACATTGAAAAACCCGGAAATGTGGTTTTGGAAGTGTGCAGAACAGGGCCATGTATGTTAGTTGGATCTGACAACATCATTGAGTACATTGAAAAGAAACTCGACATCAAAGTAGGCGGAACATCGGCAGATGGAATGTTTACCTTGAAAACAGCTGAATGTCTTGGAGCTTGTGGCTACGGGCCAATGCTTCAGTGCGGAAAGCATTATCACGAACATTTGACCCCTGAAAAAGTGGATTCTTTATTGGATACACTTCGCAAGGAACATTCAACTTCATCGAACTAAGAAAGATGGGAAGAAAGTTATTATTGGAACACGCTGATGTTCCCGGAATTGAAACTTACGAGGTATACCGCAAACATGGCGGATACCGCTCAGTAGAAAAGGCATTGAAAACCATGTCGCCGCAAAACGTTGTTGAAGAAGTTCAGGCTTCCGGATTACGTGGTCGTGGTGGTGCCGGATTCCCAACTGGTATGAAATGGTCGTTTTTGGCTAAACCGGAAGGCGTTCCGCGTTACCTTTTGTGTAATGCCGACGAATCTGAACCGGGAACATTCAAAGACCGTTACCTGATGGAGAAAATTCCTCACCTTTTGGTTGAAGGAATGATCACGTCGTCATACGCACTGGGATGTAATCAAAGTTATATCTACATCCGCGGAGAGTATATGTGGATTTTGGAAATTGTAGAAAAAGCAATTGCCGAAGCTTATGCAAATGGTTTCCTTGGAAAGAACATTTTAGGATCAGGCTACGACCTTGATTTGGCTATTGCACCGGGAGGTGGAGCTTATATCTGTGGTGAGGAAACGGCCCTGATCGAATCATTGGAAGGAAAACGTGGAAATCCGCGCATCAAACCTCCCTTTCCGGCTGTAAAAGGTTTATGGGGATGTCCGACGGTTGTAAATAACGTAGAATCAATTGCTGCTGTAGTTCCTATTGTGAACGACGGTGGTGCTGAATACGCGAAAATTGGTATTGGAAAAAGTACCGGAACAAAATTGATCTCAGCATGTGGAAACCTGGCGAAACCGGGTGTTTACGAAATTGAACTGGGAATGACGGTTGAAGAATTCATCTACTCAGATGAGTGGTGTGGAGGAATTGCAAATGGAAAGAAAATCAAGGCTTGTGTTCCGGGAGGTTCTTCCGTCCCAATCTTACCTGCAAACCTGATCACAAAAACAGCTGAAGGAACAGATCGTTTAATGTCGTACGAAGGATTATCCGAAGGTGGATTCGCAACAGGATCTATGCTTGGATCAGGTGGTTTCATCGTATTCGACGAAGATCAGTGTATCGTAAGAAATACATGGAATTTTGCACGTTTCTACTCGCATGAGTCTTGCGGACAATGTTCACCATGCCGCGAAGGAACAGGTTGGATGGAGAAAGTATTGCATCGTTTGGAATATGGACAAGGCAATATGCGCGACATCGACTTGCTGGAAGAAATCAATAAGAAAATAGAAGGAAATACGATTTGTCCGTTGGGTGATGCAGCAGCATGGCCGGTTGCAGCGGCGATCCGTCATTTCCGTGATGAATTTGAATGGCACGTAACTAACCCGCAGGAAGCGCAGACGCGTAACTTCGGAATTGCGTCGCATCACATGCCATTGGTATAAAAAATCAACGAGATGATTAAAGTTATCGTAGATGATATTGAAGTAGAAGTAGAACCGGGAACAACGATCCTGAATGCTGCTCGAAAATATGGTGGGGAGGTTGTT
>CAMLIF010000074.1 GCA_946479985.1 uncultured Flavobacteriales bacterium | reverse complement strand
ACAAAATCAGCAATCTCCTTTGGAGTTGTTCCTACAGCATTTTCACGCTGCTCGGAAACTTCAATGATCAGAACGGGCTGTTGTTTCTTCAGCAGTTCTATTCCGCCTTTCAACACTTCAAGTTCAAATCCTTCCACATCTATTTTGATCAAATCGATTTTGTCATTTTGAAAGAGAAAGTCTATAGTATCAACAGGAACCTCCACTCCGTTTTTCCCATCCTGGGAAAGCAACGATGCTCCACCTCTATTGACATTCCAGTTCTCGAAAAGCGTCGCAGTTCCCTGGGTTTCTCCAAGTGCAAGCGGAAAAATTGCTACATTCTCACATTTATTCAAAGCCAGATTGTGCTGCAAAATTTCCTGTGTTTTCGGATTGGCTTCAACAGCAAAAACCCTTCCCCTCTCACCAACTTGTTTCGAAGCAATACTCGACATCAAACCAATATTTGCACCAATATCGAGGAAAATACTTCCTGGTTTCAAAAACTCATGCAAGAGTTGAATAGTTCCTTTCTCGTATGTCCCGGTTTCAAAAAGTGACAACTCCACTCCATTGTCGATAGATGGATCAATCAGCAATTCCACTCCATGAATGGTTTTCAAAACATGTTTACCGGCCTTTTCCGGAGAAGGAAGCAGTAATTTGGGAAGAAGGACCGACAATCGTCTAATTCCACGGATATCGAGATCACGTAAACCGGAGATTAGTTTATGGCGCAATAAAAACGAACGGTGCGGGACAGACATAAAAATTACTTCAGGCGAATGTAGTGTTTTTGTCGCTCTCATACTCCGATTTATTACTTTCGTAACCAAACATCGGTCGTTCATCACAAATAAAACCAATCATTATCGTATTCGAATAACTTTGATCTGTTAGCGCTCGCGCGATTTAAAATTATTATTAATAATATGAAAACAATACAACTACTTTTTTTATGTACGCTAGGGATTAGCTCTGGCACAAAAGCTCAAACCATTTGGGGAGCGGGATCGGGAAATGCAACAACTGAAGCCATCGGAGAATTTGCAAATGCGTTTGGTACCACAAATGCCTGGACAGCAGTAGACATCACTCCAAATGCATTTTGGGTGCGCACTCTTTCAGGAGTTAGTCAGGGAGCCTATGCCACGGGATCGACACCAATTAACTCACCATCTATGGCCAATGGAGTTGCTTTGTTTGATTCCGATTTCATGGACAATGGTGGTACACAAGGTGCTTTTGGCACAGGTACTTGTCCGTCACCTCATCGTGGAGAACTTCACTCACCAGCAATTGATTTAACCGGATACACCGATATTTCGTTAAACGCCAAATTATACCTGAATTACCGAAATTTCGCTATTACCGAAATTTCTATTGGTTTTTCCAGTGACGGAGGTGTTACATGGAATGATTTTAGTATCGATCAGGGGGTAGCGGTTAATGCGGCATTTGCTCCAGCATTTATCACCGTTCCATTGACCGATGTTACAGCAGGAATTGCTAACTTGGGTAACTGTAAACTGCGATTAACTTTTGATGGAGATTATTATTATCTGATGATCGATGATTTGTCTTTGGAAGTTTCGTGTGTACCTCCGACTGCTCCAGCCAACACAACTCTAAGCTCAGATATATGCTCGGGGAATTCTGCAACATTAAGCGCAACTGGTTCAGGTACTTTAGGTTGGTATGAAGATGCAAGCGGAACTGTTTATTTGAGCGGGGGAAATAGTTTCACCACTGGTGCCCTTACCTCGGATACTACGTTCTATGTTCAGGACAGCACGTGCAGTGCCGGGCCTTTGACAGCAATTTCAATTCATATCAATCAACCAGCGAGTTACAGTCAAAATATTACTCTCTGCCCGAATGAAACTCTTACCGTAGGAAACTCCGTTTACAATTCAGCCGGGACTTATACAGATGTGCTATCAACTATATCTGGCTGTGACAGTACGGTAACCAGTACTATTTCAATTTCAAGTGTAGATGTATCCGTTGCTGCTAACGGCATGACACTAACGGCAAATGCTAATGGTGCAACTTATCAGTGGATTGATTGTGATAATGGTTCTTCATCAATCAACGGGGCAACCAATCAGTCGTTCACGGCAAATGTCGACGGATCTTACGCTGTTATTGTTACCATGAATAACTGCTCAGACACCTCAACATGTGTTACAGTGAGTGATTTAGGTGTTGACGACAATAACGTATTTCAATGGGTAGTTTCTCCAAATCCAACCAACAACTTTATAACCGTTGAAGCGAGCGAAGAAATTATCCTGATTGAATTACTTTCTGTTGAAGGAATGTTATTGAAAGTAGCTGATAGTTCAACAATATCGGTAACTGATTATCCGTCAGGAATCTATTTATTGCGAATTCTGACAAATAAAGGAGTAGCTATAGCGCGTTTCATAAAGGAATAAATATTCCCCCCATACTCTTCCGGAACAACCGCTCTTTTGAGGGCGGTTGTTTTTTTGGTCAAAATGGGAATTTCAAAGAAACAACAATTCAGTAAAGCTAGCTGAATTATATCTTAATCGGACGAGCAATTGCAGCTTCGGCAAGAGTTGTAATTCTCCAGGAATTTATGATGGGGGTTACATTCTACCAGGCAAGGGGAAGATGATTTCAATAAACTGCAGAACATACTATAAAAAAAACGCCAATCGTAAAAAGATTGGCGTTCGGTACTATTTTGAAATTCTCAAATGATCCTTAGTTAGCACCACCGACAATTTTCCAGCCGATGTTCTGTCCATTCACTTCTAAATAAAGCATATACATTCCGAATACCAGATTATCAGGTAATTTGATTTCATTCAAGCCGCTTTGAATCATGATTTCACGATTCATTATTTCCTGGCCAAGCATATTTGTTAGTCTCAAATTCGAATTCGATAAATTCCCAAAACTCGAACTGATAAATACCGCATTACCGTTAACACCTATGAATTGAAATGATTGATTCTCTTCTGCTACGGATGCTGTCGATTGAATCAATACTTTTCTTATCGCAAAATTATCCGTCTCATTTGCCTCAAGAACAACACTATCTTCATCGATGAAGTAAAGAACGTAATAAGCTTCTTGCACGAAAGGTAGCGGACAATCTATAACTACCGAGGATGAGTTGGTATTTTGCCCATCAATTCCAGTATCAGATTGAGTATCTAATAATTCATCCCCAGAATCTAAAATATCATCCAGCGACCAATAAAAGGCCGTATTGTAATCGCTACCGTCTAAAAACCCACTATTCTCAATTTCATAATCAATCGTAACCACAGTTTCATTATCCAAAATTGTAATTGAATCCAGGTAGACAGTAGGACGATAATTTACAAAAGCATCGAAAACGACCTTATATGATCCAATATTATTTTGTTCGTTTACTTCCTTTACATTATTGTCATAATCAGCCACATAAAATATGTAGTACTCCTGACTTGAGATTGGAATTGGGTATGTTAAAGTTATTTGACCATTAAACTCAGTATTCATATCAAAAGGCAAATGGGCAACAGAATCTAGCAAGAAATCGTTCTCATCCCAAACATTGTCGGCCGACCAATAGAATTTCGTTTCACTTTCCCGACCATCTTTCTCTCCTATATTGGATATGGAATAGTCGATATCTATTGTAGAAGCGGATATATTTGCAGAAACATCAACCATACTATCAAGCGCGATATAATCTAATGTGATTCCTTCAATAAGGAAATTATCCATCCGTAAACCGTGAGGTACGTTCGCCTGAGTTTCGTTGGCTCTAAACGTGTATTGCAGAACCACATTTTTTTCACCGCGGAGGAAAGTCAAATCAAAATAAGTAGAATCTAAAATGGCAGTATCTGAGTAGATATCGGAGAACCACCAGATAGACGGAGAAAAATTGTACCAATTGTAATTTGCTCCATATTGACTTGTCAATACAGTGAAATTGGTTCCTCCATCTGTGGAAAATTGCATTTGACCTCCACTTGTGCCCTGAGGTATAGTGCCCCCGGCACAAAACAAATCAAAAGAAAGTTTCACGCTGTCTACATTTTCAAAGCTAAATGCCGGTGTTTGAAGGTGAAATTTTGGTGCTGTGTAGGTATTTCCAAATGTGCTTCGGTCTGTAAACCACTCACCGGATCTCTTATAAGAATGATAAAGGTACTCAGACGGTGCAAGCATGTGTCTGACTCGCAAATCACTTATTGTATCCGAATAAGGTCCCTTAGAGTACTGATACCATCCGTCAATAATCGAATCATTAAAATCATTGAAATATGGATATTCATGAATGCTATCAAAAGCAAGATGCCAGAATCCAATGTTGTTAGTTTCATTGGATTCTGCTATTAGTTGGTCCGGGTCAATTTCATAAATCAGGTATTTGAAATCAGTCGCATTTTCAGGTCTGAAGAAAAATTTATTGATATAATCGGATTTATCCGGTTGAGTTGGTTTGATAGCAGCATTCCCTAATAAATAGTCTCCGGCAGTCAGTATTGTATCAGCAGACAAATAGTAATTTACCGTTGTGGGATCGTTGATCACAATTCCCTGGTTTTTGATGTTCATGAAAAATTTAAGTGAGTCTACTTCGGAACTATTCATGATAGCCTTTTTGTAATTGACGGTTAAATCTGTAAAGGCTTCTTCTATGATAAAATTATCAATAAGCGCGCCTTCTCGTGGGTTATCATTAATAGGATCAACATTCTCATTATGATATGTTACCAAATTATACCTGAATTGTACCTGAGGTAAACCAGCCAAAGAACTTATATCAATTACATATCGTGTATTTCTGTCAACATCTTTACTATTGTATTGCCAATAAGTTGCAAAAGTTCTTTCAACGAGGCCAAACATGAGTGAAGAGGTATTGGGCAGATAATAATCTTCATCAGCTCCCCAGCCGTTTTCAACCATCGGATAATACCAGCGGTTATACGATTGATTTGTTACATCCAGAATTTGCCAGGTAGCACCACCATCGCTAGAATAACTCATATTCATATTCGCATCAAAACAATTACATCCCCCGTCCCCGTCTAACTTCATATCGAAAAACATCACGGGATGATTGGTATTGGTGAAATTGAATACCGGAGTGTACAAATGCATTCGACTGAATGAATCAAGATAAATATCCGGCGAATGTGTTACCCAAGCTTTCGTTCCGGAAAAAGCTGCGTCCAAAATTTCGCCGTCTGGTACTACCCAATCCCAGGAATCCGTTCCTAATGTTGCATTGTGCCTCCATCCGTCTGTATTGGATTCGAACGTATTACTGTAAGGAATTCCCAGGTTATTGTGCTGATAAATTGTAAAATAGCCTTGATTATTATATTCACGCATTTCAGTTATTTCGTTCATCGCATCTAACTGATAAATGATGTAATAAGTTCCGGGAACGTTTGTCGGTTTTGTATACTGAATAGTCATCCATTCAGAAAATGTAACCCCTAACGGAGCGAGTTCAAGCGTATTTACCAAGATATCCGAACCATCCAAAATGGTATCGTTTGACCAATAAAATTGTGCTTCTGATTCACCACAGTTCAGTCCACTGTTGGTAAAATTAAACTTCAATTCATCCACAGACGAACCAGACGTTGTAAAATGATTTTGTTTATCAAACTCAATAGAATGATCTGGAAGCTCAGGACCAATGTAAAAATCATCTATGCTAATTCCTTCTGGATTATTGTCCGAATCCTGAAACTTAAATCGGAATTTGGTTGCGTCGCTTAAAATAGCCCCCCCCAAGAACATATGCACATAATGCCAGTCATCTTCAGTGGAATTATACAATGAAGTTAATTGCTGCCATGTCTCACCGCAGTCAGAACTATACTCCATAATATTATACCCGCTATACTTATACCAAAAATTCATGTATATCTCTCCGGAACCCGATATCAGATTGAAATAAGGTGTTTCCAGGTATTGATTATTACAATTACTTCCACAGTTATACACGGCGGAATAAACCGATTTACTGGTATTCCAGGCTTTAACTCCAGAATGCGAACCTTCCAGATGGTGTGAAACACCTGAACCAGATTCCCAATACAACTCTGTTCCGGAGGAAGTTGAATAAGCTTGCCAGGAGTCATTATCAACCTCAAAATCATCAGTAAACGGTAATTCATACACCGAATCCAAATGCATGAGAGCATACCCCACATTATCGGCTTCATTCGCTTCAGCCAATACATTCAATGCATCATGCTGATAAATAATATAATAATTACCCGCGTTTAAGTTCGGTATCATCGTAAATGTTTTGTCCCAACTAACAGAATTGGAAATATTTCCAACTCGGGTTCCTAACAAAACATCACCACCATCTAAAATAGGATCATACGAAAAATAATACCTGGTCGTATTGCTGATCGACTGACTGTATGCATTAGTGAAACCAACCGTTGTTGTAACAGTGAAATCACCGCATTGCGGTGAAGAATTAATCGTGTCTCCCGGAAGTCCATATATGTTGTAATACTCCTGATTGATAGAAAAATTATCGATCAGCCAACCGTCACCGTTCACATAATTAGACACGAAACGAAATCGGAACATCACATTGGCCTGTCCTTGCAGTGAAGCCAGGCTGATTGCCGAATTAAAGAAAGTGTTAGAAGTACCGTTCGCGAAGCCGGAAGCAGTTTGCCAATTTTTTTTCAGTGTAGTTGCAGGATTCAATAAACTCCAGGTTGTCCCGCCATTTATGGAGTACTCTAAATAATAATTTGCACTTGATGCAGAATGTCGTTTCTGATAAAAATTCAGAGAAAAGTTTGCCGGAAGATTCGTGAAATCGAAGGCCGGGGTAACCAGCACTCTGGAAGAAGAGCCCTGGTAAGGTCCATCCAGATTTGTTACCCATGCTCCAGGGTTCGAAAACGCAGCGTTTAAGTATTGACCGGAAGGTGTACCCATTTCCCAATCATCGGTGCCATTGATCGCATAATGCGTCCAACCCGTTTCATCGCCAGGGCTGTCAAAAGAATTGAAATAAGGGGTCGAAATTTGACCGAATCCAACCTTAAAAAAAAGGAATGTGATTAAAAACGAGAAAATAAATGACCTCATGGTATGCGTATTCAGGTTAATTATTCAGGTGAAAGTAAATCAAAAAAGGCAGATACTCATCAGAATACCTGCCTTTAACATTTCTAAGCATACATTTCTTCCTGCATGCTTGCAATTTTAGCATCTGCCAAATAATCATCGTAAGGCATCATTTTGTCGATGAACCCGCTTGGTGTTAATTCAATAATTCGGTTCGCAACCGTTGAAACCAACTCGTGGTCATGAGAGGTAAACAACATTGTTCCTTCAAAGGCCGACATTCCGTTGTTCAATGCGGTGATCGACTCCAAATCGAGGTGATTTGTAGGTTCGTCCATCATCAGCAAGTTTGCTTTTGCAAGCATCATGCGCGACAGCATACAACGCACTTTTTCACCTCCGGAAAGAACAGTTGCGCTTTTCAACGCTTCTTCACCAGAGAACAACATACGACCAAGGAATCCGCGTAAACTCACTTCTTCTCTTTCTTCGTCGGTTTGAGCATACTGACGTAACCAGTCAATCAAAGACAATTTGTCTTTGAAGAAAGACGAGTTATCGTTTGGCAAGTAGGCCGTTGTAATGGTTGTTCCGAAAATGAAATCACCTTTGTCGGCCGCCATATTTCCGTTCAAAATTTCGAAGAACTGTGTAACAGCAATTGAATTTTTGGAAATGATAGCTACTTTATCGCCTTTGTTCAAAGTGAAAGAAACATCTTTAAACAAAGTATCACCTTCGTGCATTTTGGTCAAACCACTAACGGTTAAAAGCTGATTTCCAGCATCGCGTTCCTGGTGGAATGTAATTCCGGGGTAACGACGTGAAGATGGCTGGATTTCCTCCAGGTCTAATTTATCAATCAATTTTCTACGACTGGTTGCCTGCTTCGATTTGGAAGCATTTGCAGAGAATCGGGAGATAAATTCCTGTAATTCTTTTTTCTTGTCTTCTGCTTTTTTGTTCTTATCAGCACGTTGACGAGCCGCTAATTGTGAACTTTGGTACCAGAAAGTATAGTTTCCTGTAAACACATTGATCTTACTGAAATCGATATCACAAATGTGCGTACAAACAGTATCTAAAAAGTGACGGTCATGCGATACAACGATTACTGTATTTCTAAAATCCAATAAGAAATCTTCCAGCCAGCCAATTGTTTTTAAATCCAGGTCATTCGTAGGCTCATCGAGAACCAGAACATCCGGATTACCGAACAACGCCTGAGCCAATAAGATTCGTACTTTGAATTCTGAAGGTACATCGGCCATCAACATGTAATGTTTGCTCTCATCAATTCCTAAATTCGACAAAAGTGTTGCGGCATCTGTTTCAGCATTCCATCCTTCCAAATCGGCAAATTCACCTTCCAATTCAGAGGCACGCATTCCATCAGCATCAGAAAAATCTTCTTTTGCATAAAGCGCATCTTTTTCTTTCATGATCTCAAACAAACGTTTGTGTCCCATGATAACCGTTTGCAGAACCTCAAATTCATCGAATTCAAAGTGATTCTGGCTTAAAACAGCCATTCGTTTTCCAGGCTCTAGCTCGATTCTACCGGAAGTAGGATCCTGCTCACCTGTAAGTATTTTTAAGAACGTGGATTTGCCGGCACCATTGGCACCAATTACACCGTAGCAATTACCCTGGCCGAATTTTAAATTCACCTCATCGAATAATACGCGTTTCCCAAATTGAAGGGATAAATTGTTTACTGAAATCATATTTTGCTAAAAGACGGTGCAAAGATAGTGCTTTTCAAATGATTTGAGAAACTGGTTTTGAGCAGGATATTCTGAATAAATACTAAGCACATGATAAGTTTCTGAGAAGGAGTAAATCTTATCGTCTGCCGACTGCAGGGCCGATTACGGTTGCGAATCCACCCGCTTTGTTTCTGTCTTTATCAATAAATCTGCAGGAAGGGATAAAGTTAACTAACCTGAAAGCAACGAGCAGCCATATTTAATCGTTATCTGAACAACTTAATTTGAATAGCAAATTGGTTTATTGTAAATTCCATATTCATTAAATTATTCGCGTATGAAAAAGACAGCTACTTTTATTCTCACTGCATTATCTACACTAACACTTTCCTCAGTCTGGGCGCAACCTGCAAACGACAATGTATGTGCGGCACAACCTCTTACCATTGGTTCAACCATAACGGGAAATGGTGTTATGGCAACCGTCGAACCTTTTGAAGTCAGCCCACCGAATTCAGGATTCGACTGTTACACTGACTGGTGCGACGGAACTTTAGACAACTCTGTCTGGTATTCTTTCGTGGCACCGGCTTCCGGAATTATTACGCTTACAACCTGTAATGCAAACAACAATGCCGATACACAGCTTGCTTTATACGAATCTTCAGATTGCAGTGATTACACGTTATTCACCCTGGTTGCAGCAAATGATGATATGCCGAACGGATGCAGCAGCGGAATGTCGAGCTATGCATCGGAAATTTCAGTTTGTGATTTAACTCCCGGAAACACCTATTATGTTCAGGTCGACGGATACATGGGTGAGGATTACGATTTCGAGTTATCAATTTCTACAGCAACAACTTGTCCGAATATTGCTTACGTGCAATTTGTGCATTCAAGTGCCGATCAATCGATAGAAACATTTGATATCCGGGTTGACGGAGTTTTGGTGGCCGATGATCTTTCATACCAGGAAGCAACAGATTTCATTCTCTTTGAAAACATCGCAAATCCGTACATTACCATTAATCCTTCCAACAGTACAGACGATTTGAATCCTTATACAGGAACCAACGTTACTTTGGACCAAAACGGGAGATACGTTGTTCCGATCATTGGAATATTCGATGAACCAAACTACAACATGGATGTCAATTTCCCGTACCTTGGATTTGTGGGAGCAGATGTTCTGGATGCGCCGGTAAACGCGGATAATATACAGATCGCTTTCTTCAACAATGTGACTGACATAAGTGCATTCCGGTATTTTTACGACGGAATTGATGCTTACGGACCGGTTTATTACAGCCAACCGCTGGTAGATGAATATTCACTTTCAAATCTTCCGTTTGATCTATACGCAGCAACAAACCCTACACATTACGCAACTTTCGATATCCCGTTTGAGAATTATGTTGGAGAAAGTATTTCAGTGATTACTTCCGGATTTGTAAGTCCTTCTCAAAATTCGAACGGGCCCGGGCTAAGCATGTGTGTTGTTCATACAGATGGAACTGTAGATTGTTTTGAAGACGTATTAAGTGTTTCGGAACTGGCATTTGAATTGGGAGTAGATCTTTATCCGAATCCGGCAAATGAAATGGTGACTATCAAATACAATCTTCCGAAGGACTATTCAAATGTAAGTGTAGAGATCTTAAGTATTACAGGACAAAACCTGAGCACAGAGTTATTGAAAAATTCAGGTGAAACGCAGCAGAAACATCAGCTGTCTATTTCAGATCTTCCTTCAGGAACTTATTGGGTGAGATTAACATCGGAAAATTCTGAATCTGTGCCGGAGAAACTGGTTGTAGTGCATTAAATTCTACACTAAAGAATATTGAAATATATTCACCGGTGATTTTATTTCATGAACAAAAAAGAAAACCCCGCAGTATAAGTACTACGGGGTTTTTCAATTATAAAAGTTTTGATTTGTTCTTCTTACTTCAACCAATGCAGGTTTCTCGAATACATGAAAATAAACAGTAAACTGAAAATTGCCCCCAGAATGGTGTTTAGCATCGGAATACTTTCAGCAGAAGCGAAAAGATAAGGCGTAATCATTGCCAATAAACAATATCCGATATACAAATGAAAACCTAGTTTTTTTCCTCGAAGCATAAAAATCGCACCGAATATTCCGAGTATTACAGCAAGCAGAATCATAGCTGCATAACCATAGACGTTTTGATTTAACTGAACATTCATATCGGCTGTCTGCTCATAATACTTGGCAAACGCATCTACTCCCATTTCACGCATTTGATCGGCAGCTTTCAACAGAATGTCAGTCTCAGCCTGCATCGCAGTTTCGCTTCGCACACCACGAACAAGCATGATTAACGGGGCAAAAAAGCCTATTCCGGTTGCAACGAGTGTCAAAATACAAAGCACGGTTAAAAAAACCGGTCTTTTCTTTGGTTCACCACCATTCGTGTATTCGCTTTCTAAGACTTCCATGTGTAATTATTTTTGACAAATAAAGTGCTTTTTTGGATAAAAGGGTGCAAATATTGATCGTTTTCCACAAATGCAACTGCTTTTCTATATTCAGACACAATCTGCTCACCCAATTTCGAAGTTTTTAGCGGTCGTCTGAATTCAAGTGCCTGTGCCGCGTGTAACAATTCTATTCCCTGAACTGAAAAGCAATTATCAATTACACGGTAAAGTTTTGTTGCTGCATTTGCGCCCATGGAAACGTGATCTTCCTGTCCGTTACTTGAATCAATAGTATCAACACTTGCCGGAGTACACAGTTGTTTATTCTGGGAAACAATAGATGCACAAGTGTATTGCGTGATCATGAATCCTGAATTCAAACCCGGGTTTGCTACTAAAAATGCAGGTAATCCTCTTGTTCCTGAAATGGATTTGTATATTCTTCTTTCTGAAATACTTCCCAATTCTGCCAGGGCAATTGCCAAAAAGTCCATTGCTAAAGCTAAGGGCTGACCATGAAAATTTCCGGCAGACACAACCATATCTTCATCCGGGAAAACAGTCGGATTATCTGTAACCGCATTCACTTCCCGTTCAACGATTAAAGCGCAATGCTCGATGGTATCAAACGAAGCGCCGTGAACCTGCGGAATACAACGAAACGAATACGGATCCTGAACGTGTATTTTATCCTGTTTGATCAATTCACTTGTTGACTGGATCTCACGGAATACTTCAGCTGTTTTAATTTGTCCGACCTGGTTACGAATCTCGTTTACCTGAACACCAAATGGCTCCGGACGACCGTCAAAGGCATCTAAGGTAATCGTAGCAATTTCGTTGAATTGTTTCCACAACTGGCGGCCTTTCGAAATAGCATAACTTGCATAAGACGACATGAACTGTGTTCCGTTTAATAAAGCCAAACCTTCTTTTGAGCGCAAAACAATGGTTTCCAATCCGAATTGTGCATTCATTTCTTTGCTGGTGATTTCGTTTCCATTGATACGCACGGTTCCTTCGCCCAAAAGCGGTAAACACAAATGTGCCAACGGAGCCAAATCACCTGAAGCTCCAAGACTTCCCTGCTGGAAAACAACAGGAAAAATATTGTTATTGTAGAAGAAAATCAATCGCTCTACTGTTTCTACCTGAACGCCCGAAGCTCCGTGAGAAAGTCCTAAAACTTTCAATAACAACATGCGTTTCACGATCTCGTCAGGAACACGTTCTCCGGTTCCACAGGCATGCGACAACACCAGGTTACTTTGCAATAAGGACAAATCTTCTTTCGAAATAGCAGTATCACACAAACTTCCAAACCCGGTGTTTACGCCATAAATCAGTTTAGTGCTTTCTTCTACTTTCTGGTCCAGGAATGCGCGACACTTTGCAATTGCAGCGCGGGCTTCATCTCCTAATTTCAATTTCTTATCGCTTTTCAGCAACTCGTCTAAAGTCACTAAATCAACCCACTCATTATTTATTTCAAACATCATCATTCTATTTTTGGAAAAAATTCAATAGCTCACTTTCAGATAAAGCTTGCTGTTCACCTGAAAGCATATTCTTGACTTGCAGTTTTCCTTCTTTTCGCTCGTTTTCACCAATAATGACTACAAATTTTACTTTGCGGCTATCGGCATACTTAAACTGTTTCTGCATTTTAGCATCCGTTGGATAAACTTCACAATCGACACCGTTAGAACGCAGTTCTTTGCACAGTTTCATGCAATATCCTGTTTCTTCGCCGCCAAAATTGGCAAACAAAACAGTAAGCGAAGCATCTGCATCTTCGGGGTATAAATTCAATTCGTTCAGAACATCATAAATGCGATCGGCACCAAATGAAATTCCAACTCCTGACATTCCGGAAAGACCGAAAAGCCCGGTTAGATCATCGTAACGTCCGCCGCCGCATATAGATCCCATTTTCACATCGTGTACTTTCACTTCGAAAATGGCACCGGTATAATAGTTCAATCCGCGGGCAAGGGTCACATCGAATTCTATTTCTGCGCGTTCCAACCCAAGAGCAGTTGTTTGATCCAATACGTATTCAAGTTCCTCAATTCCTTTCAGTCCAATTTCAGATTTTGAAAGGAACGTCTTCATTTGAGCCAGACGTTCTTTATTGTTTCCGGAAACATGGAAAAGCGGAGAAATAATTTCAATTGCCTGATCGGAAATTCCTTTCTCACGCAATTCCTTAACAACACCCTCCTCTCCTATTTTGTCGAGTTTATCGATAGCAACTGTAATGTCAATGATCTTATCGCTTTCGCCGGAAACTTCGGCAATTCCGGAAAGAATCTTGCGATTGTTGATCTTGATTGTAAATCCGGGAATTTTCAGTTTTGTCAATACCTGATCGAAAATCTGAGCAAAATCAACTTCGTAAAGCAACGAATCAGAACCAACCACATCGGCATCGCACTGGTAAAATTCCTGGTAACGTCCGTGCTGCGGTCGGTCGGCGCGCCAAACCGGCTGAATCTGGTAACGCTTAAAAGGAAACGACAATTCGTTTTGGTGCTGCACAACAAAGCGTGCAAAGGGAACAGTTAAATCGTAGCGAAGTGCTTTTTCCGCAAGGGAATTGGCAAATCGGGGTAAATTATTTTCGTTTAAGGCTTCTATATCTGCCTTTTTCATTTTATCACCGGAATTCAAAATCCGAAAGATCAAACGATCTCCTTCTTCTCCATATTTCCCCATTAAGGTGGAAGACAATTCAAACGAAGGAGTTTCTATCGGAGCAAAGCCATAGGTTTTAAAAACCGATTTAATGGTTTCAAAAATGTAGGTTCTGCGCGCCACATCCTGGGGTAAAAAATCACGGGTTCCTTTTGGAATTGCAGGTTTTTGAGCCATTGAATGAAAATTTGAGGCAAAGATAACCAAGACTTTTAGACTGAAGACCAAAGACGAAAGACAAAAGCCAGGAAAAACACGAAGCTGAAAGTCCTCTCCCTTAATCCCTATCCAAAGAGGGAGACCTTAATCCTCATTCTGATTACGAATATTCAAGGCAAATACTTGGACAAAAACTTCACTTCATCTGTCTCAATGATATCCGGATGGTAACTCACGGCAAGTTTGTTTTCCTTTTTTGAATTGGTGTTCCAGGTAGCGATTTTTACCCCGGATTCGTGTGCCTGCTTCACTTTTTCCTTCGATAATTCTTTGTGGGAAATGGTAATTCCGTTAAAGTTATTTGCCAGTACAACCCCCATTCCGTATTCAAAAGTAGTTCCGGGATAATAATATAATTCAGGAACAGGATTGAGAATCCGGATGGCATTTAGTATTTCCACACTCGACGATTCAATAATACACCTGTTTTCCAGGTTGTAGTTTGAAATCAGGTCAAGAAGCTGATTGGTGTAATCGGTTTCATAGGTCGGATTATTATCTGACGGATAAAGTTTCAGGTCGAAGGCAAAACGTTTTCCAACGGTTTGATCCATGCCGAACAAATCTGTCAAACGCAGGATCTCGAAACTCAGGTTCGGAGAAACATCGAATCGGGCATCTTTCAATTCTTCCCAGGTGTAATCGTTTATTTTTCCGGTGAAATTTGTCTTAGCATCTAAATCTTCATCGTGAAATGCAACCAGGACAAGATCTTTCGTCATTTGAACATCCATTTCAGTTCCGTCCATATCAAAACTCAGGCATTGAAGAATAGACTCGCGCGTGTTCATCGGATAAGATTTTCCAATTCCCATTCCGCCGTGCCCCATTTTCCAAATTTCCCCGTTGTTGAGGTTATCAATCTCATCGGTGTATTTAGAACAGGAAACAACTGCGAAACCTAGAACAAATAAGTAAAGGATAATCCTCCCCATGGTCGAAATGGTTTTTGTTTTTCGTTTAACAAATAGGCGGTTACATTTGCCTGAAAATGTTCTTTGCGGATAAATTGAAAGGAAATATTTTCAAAACCGGCAAGGCCCCAAACTATTTTCAAATCGTTTCCGGTGTACCGCTGAATTCCAGAAACAGTAATTCCGGCACCAACATTCCAGCGTAAAAACCTGGTATGTTTGTACATCAATCCTATCGGAACAATAATATCCGGATGGAATTTTCCATTCACTCCGTTCAATCTATAGGTTCCATAACCAACTCTTATCTGCGCTGAAGAGTTTGGAGTTAACTCTACCCTATTAGATAGATAGTTCACAGAAAAATATCCGGCTGGTCCGCCCGCTTCAAGCATAATTCCGCGTTGAGTGAAGGAAAAACCTGCATACATCAGACAGAAAAATAGGAGAACACTGTTTTTCATCAATGCCGGGTTATATATCCTTTTTGATACTTTTTGAGATCAAAAATCCAGGTGTAATATCCGATAAAATGTGAGTCGAAGTATCCTTTCCGGGCATAAAATTCAACGGGGATAAAAACACGTTTTTCTGCCGGAAGTCCTTTCACTTTCACCTGTGGTGCAACTCCATCCTGCAAACAAGGTGCATCCGGGTATTTGCTGTTCAGATTGCTTCCGTATTGCCAGATCTCTTTCCACTCTTTCGGATTTACTTCTCCGGCACCGGCATTTTCAGGAGCTATAATAATGAATGTCCCAAAATTGATCTTTCCCCTGAGTTCTTCTATCATTCCCAATGAATAGGCAAATCCCATAGAATGCGCAATCACGAAAAGTGTATCGTTTTTCGATGAATTCGGAAGTTCATTCAGGGCATAATACAAGTTTCGTCCAGCTACTCTCCCGTTCCGCTTGCGTTCTGCAAATCCGGATCTGTTTGAGCGGTAATTAATCATGTTCAAAGTCTTCTTTTTCCGTGTCCCAAAGAATTTACTATTAACGGAACTGGTATAAAAACAATGATGCGGTTTTCCCTTTTTGCACCTTTTCGGATATTGGGTAGATGCAGAACTGAAATTAATAATGCTCCTGTAATTGGAAGTGCTTACAGAAAAATGTCCGTCGGCATAATAGGTTTCTGTTGGTAGAAAAACATTGATGAACCGCTGATCAATATTATTCCATGGACGCCAATACGCATACCGGTCGAAATTATACAAGCGGTTATATGAATCAGGATATTCAAAGCCATTTTTCTGAATATCATAAAAGTGCTGCTGGAAACCGGAACCAAGGCTTGTTGGACGATAGCCATTTACAAGAAGCAAAATTTTACGGATCGGATCTTTTGATTTTAAACTGGCTGTGACATTTACTCCTAAATAATTGTAGACCTCATCTTTCAAACGTGTGCCGTCTTCTTTCCGGTAGGTAATAATGAAATAATGATTCTGCGCAACAATGGGTTTATCGAGAGAAGGAAGTTCAATGGTCTTTTTTGCATCAACGCATCTGAACTTTTCAATTTTATCCGCTTCTCCTAAAGTTGCTTCGAAATACAATACCTGATTCCGCTGTCTTAGTTCAATATTTTCTCCTGCCTGAACCAGCATTTCGGAACCTAAGTTCTTTTCTTCGAGTCTAGTTGGATGAATATTCGATTGAATCTGCTGCTGCACATACGCCAGTTTCTTTCCTGCAAACTCATCAATTGTTCCGGAACGAACTTCATACAGCGAGTAAGCCAGGTTCACGAGCAGGAATAAACTGTAGTTCGCGACTAAAATTCCCGTAAAAATAACCGGCAGGCTTAACAAGCGGAATAAACGCGGCAGTTTCCATTTCGTCTTGATGTAGCGTCGCCACTTGATTCCTAAAAACAAAGCCAGCCAGGTACTTCCGATAATTCCCAGCAAATGCAGTAAATTGAAGGGAATAGATTTGATTGAAAAAATGGTTTTCACCCAGAAATCGTCGAGCTGAAGGTGATAAGAATATGTATTTCTTTTGTACGGCCTGTGAATAAAAAAAAGCGGATCAGAAATTCCTTTTTCCGGGATTGCAATGTTTCCAAGTGCATCTTCTTTCCAAAAATAGAAAGCCACTAACCCGGTTGATGCCGGAATATCTTCGTAGTCATCGAAATAAGAATAAACCCGTTCGTTGAAACTGATTTGTTTCCAAATATCAAAATTCAGTCGGGCTCTTTTATTATCGGCATCGGTTTGCTTCCAGGAAAGGTCCGTAAATTCTCCTGCAAGTTCAGAAGCGATTCGTTGAGCTAACAATTTCGAAGAGCTTTTCTGGATGAAATACATGGTTTTCTCTTTCACGCCGTACCGCGTTCTGCTAACATCTTTAAAACCCGGTATAACGAAAACGAGATGTACATTTTTCAGTTCGGGGTGTAATTTCAAATATGCATCCCGGATATATTTCATCTCACGTGTGTAGCGTTCGTTGGCTTCACTCGGATTTCTGAATAACCGCGTATCGGGGAAGGTTTTCAGTCTGAATGTTTTTTTCAACGTAACAGAATAGCTTATTCCGGCAGGTCTGAAGATTTTGTTCAATGACCGTTGAATACTATCAGCAGAAATTCGGCCGGCGGAAAGCGGAACGATCCAGATTTTCTCAACCCGTTTTTTAACAGAAAGAACCTGGAAGCGGTGAATGAGCGTTTTTTTATAGTACACCGAAATTGCCTGGTCCTGTACATTACCATAAACTACCGAATACAATTTTCCATCCTGGAATGCTCCCGATTCTTGTTTTTGAGTGATTTCATTGAAAAAGTAAATCGAGTCCGGACTATAAAATGAAGTATCAATCTTCATGATCAGGCTCAATTTCCCTTTCGTTCCAACGGAGACATAGTTCACAGGAACCTTCACATTCAGTGAATCGATCCGGTATTCGAAGCTCTTTCTGTTTTCTCCTTTCTCGTAGGTATCTATTACACTCTTTCCGAGCGAAGTTGAGATCAATTTAAATGCTTCGTCATGCTGTTGTGAAAAACCAGCAGACCAACAAAGAACAAAGCAGATAAAGAGAACGATTTTCATACTACAAACTTGTTTTCCCCAACCATTTCAGCACGTTCGAATGCCACATATTATCTGATTCTGATTTAGTAATAATTCCGCTTTCAACAGCAAAATCAATCACTCTTCCCGGATAAGAATTCGCAACTCCTTCCATTTCACCAAGCGGATACGGATCATCTAATCCGGCTACAATCTGGTCAGATCCAACACGAATTTTCAATAATTGAAGCGTGTAAGAATCATGGACCAATGTATCAAAAAAGAGATTCGGATGACCGAGTGAATTTCTTGGGTCTTTGGTTTCAGGAAAGAGATCAGGCCGGCCGTCAAACCCTTGTAATCTTCTACCGTAATTTGCTTGCCCCAGCATACAGCCATGTGCAAAGCAGGTACGAATATTCGGGAAGCGATTTACAAAATCTTTTAATGCATAGAAGTGCAGGGTATCTGCTGTTTGCGCCATCATCCATACGAGGTGGAAACGCCAGTAAATATCTTTGAGCGCTACCATTTTTTCTCCGTCGTACGGATGAATTTCGATTGCAAGACCATATTCATTGGCTAATTCGAAGATCGGAATGACGGATTCATCGACAACAGAAAGCCACTCTCCTTCTGCATTCAGAAAGTGAGTCGGTAAACAAAGTACGCTCATTTTTAATTCTTCCACACATCGGGTTATTTCCTTCAGCGCATCTTCAATAAATAATGGCTGTACAACGAAACCACATGTGAATTTATCCGGTCGGCGTTCCTGAACACTTTGATTAAAATCATTTTGCCAGCGAATGGCATCGAATGTATCCTGCTTATTCCAGCCATTGCAATAAATCTGTGAAAGATTCAGCATAACGGCGTGATCAATTTGATATTTCTCCATCCACTCCAATTTCTCTTTGAAGAAAAAGCTTGGGTCTGTAATTGGCCGGGACCAATTTTCCTGGCGCATAAATTTCTTGTCATCATCGATGGAAAACAACTTTTTTTCCTTCATGAACAGCGGAATCTCATTGGGTTCCGGGAGCAAATGTCCGTGTGCGTTTATTTTCATATTTTCTGTGTGCTCAAAAATAGATAATCCAATCGACCTCATGACTGAAACAAATCAAAAGCAGCTTGAATTGCTTATTAAAATAAGGAATCTTATTCTTTTTTCAATAAAACGATAGTGTTTATCACTTCAATAATTTATTTGAAGTAACAGGTCCGGCAAAAGAAAAAGGCCAACCGCACGAAGCGATCAGCCTTTCAAATTTATTTTATCGGATTCTATTTTTGAATCACGATGTTTTCAATAATTTGTTGGTTTTCTGTAATCACATGAACAGAATATACTCCCGCCGCCGCAAAAGACAGATCAAGAAGTATCGTTGATTCTGATCCTGCAGCTGTTTCATAAACCAATCGTCCTACTTTATCGTAAACAATTACGTTTTTGATATTCTCACTGCTTGAAACCGTGATGAAACCTGTAGAAGGATTCGGATAGAAAGTAATCTGCATTCCGCTTTCAGCAATTCCGAGACATTCGTCAACCAGAATAGATGAACTTGCAGAACCGTCACAACCGTTTCCATCAACAAAAGTGTAAGTAATTGATGAAGATCCTAAACCGGCAATTGCAGGGTCAAATGAACCACCCGAAACTCCATTCCCGCTATAAGTTCCACCGGCAGGAGTTCCACCGGTCAGCGTAAAGACAGGATTGTAGTCACAAACTGTAGAGAATGTTCCCAAAGAAACAACCGGGCTTGTATTCACTGTGATCACTTCCGAATCAGGAGCAGAAACACAACCATTTTCAGTTACTGTTAATGTGATGGTTCCCGAAGTGTTTACTGAAATCGAATTGTTCGTAGATCCCGTACTCCAGTTATTTCCTGTTGCAGAAGATGATGTTAAACTTACAGATGATTCATCACAGAAAGTTGTTGGTCCACCTGCTGTAATGGTTGGTGTAGCAGGAATTGGATTTACAATAACAGCCGTTGGTAAAGAAGTTGCCGTACAACCCGAAGCATTGGAAACGGTTACCGCATAAGAACCACTTGATGAAATATTCACTGTTTGTGTGATCTCACCACCTGGTGACCATAAATAACCCGTTGCCGTGGTTGCTGACAGATCAACAGACCCACCGGCACAGAAAGTTGTTGGTCCG
>CAMLIF010000073.1 GCA_946479985.1 uncultured Flavobacteriales bacterium | reverse complement strand
TGAGATTATTGCCTTTGCAAAACGATTTATTGGAACACCTTACCATTACGGAGGAGGAACACCTGCCGGTTTCGATTGTTCCGGGTTCATTAATTACGTAATGGGGAATTTCGGAATTAAACTTTCGCGTTCATCACCCGGAATTGCTGAATTTGGTAAAACTGTTAAGCTTGCCGATCTGCAGCCCGGAGATCTAATGTTCTTCAAAGGACGAAGCACCAGCTCATCAAGTGTGGGGCACGTTGCAATGGTAGTTGAAGTAGTAAATGGACAAATTAAGTTCATTCATAGTTCAACCTCGCGTGGAGTAATTATTGACACTTTCAACGGAAGTCAGTATTATGTTCCCCGTTATATCAAGGCGAAAAGATTGGATTACGGTGGAATCACTCCTCCAAAACAGTAATTTCAGATTTTCTCTTAGTCTGAGCATCCTGAAATCTAAGTCAGGCTCTTTCGTTTCACTAAATGCCAAACCAGATAAGCCATTGTTGCCAGTACAGCGCATGTCCCAAAATAGAAAACAAGCTCAATATTGGCTTTCCTGTTTTGGTAAAGAACATTTGTTATTATGGAACCCAGGCAAATTCCAAGTTCGAGAGCAATAAACATAGTTCCTGCTCCAATTCCCCTGCGGTTTTCAGGCGATAAATCGGCAGTCCAGGCAAAAAGAGTGGGTGAGCAAATTCCAGTAGAAATACCAAATAGAACAGACGCAAGTTGAAATGTAAATGCGGTTCCAGCCGTTCCTACCAGGTACATCGAAACTGCTAGAAGTGTCATTCCGATCAGTAAAGTTTGTCTCCTGCCTATCCGATCAGAAATCCCGCCGGAAATTAAACGTACAACAATGGTAGAAAGAACAGAGTATATGAAGAAGGCCCCTTTGTTGTTCAATGCCAGATTCTCAGAAATGTCAGGTGTGAGGACGAAGATAATTCCTGAACAAATGGAGGACATCAACATAACAATTGCCACCGGAATAACATTTCGTTCTATGATCTCATCTTTCTTTAAAGCGAGCATTTTGAATTTGAATTGTTCCGAATGAACCAATGTTTCGGCAGTATAGAATAATAATGAATAGGAGATAATAACTAGCCCCAGGGCACAGAAAAACATTCCGTTTGTCCCGAAATGATCTACGGTGAAGGTGCTGAAACCTTGTCCAACGCCCATTCCCAGTGAAATAAATGTTCCCCAAATTCCCATAGCAGCTCCGCGTTTGTTGGCAGGAATAATATCAGTGATGAGCGCTGTAGCTCCAGTTGGGAAAAATCCGGTGCTGAATCCATGGAAAAATCTCAGAACGAGAAGTAGGGAAACGGAAATACAAAAAGGGTAAAGCAAACTCATAAAACCGCAGACTAAAAGTCCGATTAGCATGACCTTCTTTCTTCCTATGGCGTCGGCAAGTTTTCCCGAAAAAGGCCTGGAAATTCCCGCTGAAACAGTGAAAAGAGCAATGATCCAGCCCTTGTAATCGGCGCCGTTCAAATTGGAAATGATGGTATTCATTTCAGGGATCACCAGGTTGTAACTTGCAGTGAAGAAGAACATGGAGAAACAAAGGCACCAAAAATTGCGGGAATAATTTGTCAAAGTACTGCGAAGTTAGCAATCCTGAATAAAACTCCGAAGTTATTTGGACAAGCTGTCAGAACAATAAGCAGGATTCGAAGGCTTTTTTTAACTTTAAACAAAAAAAATGGAAGCAACGCTTGGAGCCGGATGTTTTTGGTGCATTGAGGCATGTTACAAAGATCTAAATGGAGTTATTTCGGTAGAACCCGGTTATTGTGGCGGGCATACCTTAAATCCGACGTATAAAGATATTTGTACAGGAACAACCGGACATGCGGAAGTAGCACGAGTTGTTTTCGATCCTGAAATTATTTCTTATTCGGAAATTCTCGAAGTTTTTTGGTTTGTGCATGATCCAACTCAGGTAAACCGACAAGGAAATGATATTGGAACCCAATACCGTTCAGTGATTTTTTATCATAACCAGGAACAGGCAAATATTGCTAATGCGTACAAACAAAGTTTGACGATAGAAAAGGTCTGGAGTCAGCCTATTGCAACTGAGATTGTGCCGCTTGCAACATATTATCCGGCTGAGGATTATCATAAAGATTATTTCGAATTGAATCCCGGAAATGCATACTGCCAGGCCGTAGTTCGACCGAAAGTTGAGAAATTCAGAAAAGTATTTGCTGATAAAATTGGATAACAAAAAAGCCCCTGGCGATATCGTCGGGGGCTTTTTTTATTTCTTCCTGAAAATTAATTTACTTTTCCGGCAGGAGCAGATTTCATTTTCACAGGAGTTTCCTGAATTTGAACTTTTTTCGGTTGTTGTTTCGATTCCCAAATAGTACGTTGTTCAGGTGTAAGAACTTCATTTACCAAATATTGACCGGCTTCGGTATTGCCTTTTAGCGCGTCTTTTCTGAATTGCTCCGTAGTGCTTGGATCAGAAAGTACCGCTTCATTCTTCATACCAATGTTCGTGTATATTTCTGAAACTTTTTGTGCCTGCTCAGCATTTAAGCCTAAATCATGAATGATCTTCGTTGACATTTCATTTGCTTCCTGTAAGTTGTTTTGAGCAAATGTGAACGTTGAAGCCGATAATCCAATTGCAATAACAAATATCTTTTTCATATCTTTTTATTTTATAATCTCTTAGAGTTACCTTTAAAACTCCAAATGTAAAGAAAAGTTGCCTTGAAAACTGAAAAAAATAGCTTTACTCCAACCCCGAATGTTTTTTCATTTTCAAAGTTATTCCGTTTTAATGTTGGATGTGTGACGATATTCAAAATTGGTGCCATATTATTGCTAACAACTGCAATCACTTCATGCGGACAGTTCTCCACATTGTCAAAAGGGCGACCAGGTGCTCACTTGGGATACAACAAAAGAAATTTAGATGAAGTTCCCCAGGAAGTATTCCTCACCGAAAATCTAACAAGTTTGTCACTTTTCGGGAATCATCTAACGACCTTACCTGATTCTATAACTAAACTCACCAAACTGGAAGTGCTGTATCTGGGAAAAAATGAATTTGTCAAATTTCCCGAGGAAGTCTGTTACTTAAAGAACTTGAAAATTCTAAGCATTGCATACAACGATCTCGATTCACTGCCGGATTGTATTGGAAATCTTAAAAAACTCGAAATGCTGATACTCAATAATAACCAGATAGAGTATATTCCTGATTCAGTTTCAAATCTGAAAAGCCTGATGGTTCTGAACCTGAATCGAAACAATTTAAGAACACTTCCTAATGGGATTTATGAATTAGATTCATTACAAACGTTGAATTTAGGGATGAATACTATCGATAGTCTTTCTGTCCTGATGTCGAACTGGGTTTCGCTCAAAGAACTGCGGCTGGTTCGTTCAGGCCCTTTACTACGCATACCGGATGAGCTATGTGATTTGCGTTTTCTGGAATTGCTGGAAATTGATCAGAGTATCGTTTTGCCAACATGCGCGCTTGCACGTGTTACCAGCAGGTTGCGTATTCAGATAGTGGAGTTCTGATCTTTCCACAAATAAAACAGAATAAAATCATAACCAAAATGAGCGGAAATACAGAACCAAAGCCCGAACTCTTCCTTGCCGAAGGAAATGAGCAAGATGAAAACAAGTACCATTAAACCGTATTTGGTTACGTTCCATTTTCGAGGATGTAGATAACCATGAATTGCAACGAATAAAACGGAGGTAATCCATGGTCCAAGGTAAGGTTGAATTCCTGCCCGAAACAGCATTTCTTCCCCAAATCCGGCACAAAAAGCAAGAAAAATACAATCGAATAAATTGATTTTTAGCGATTTTACCAAAGCAAGCTGATCCTGGATAAGCGGGGCGTTTTCGTCAATTTCAGAATAGAGATGAATAATCATGGCGCATGAACCTCCAAAAGAAATACCTAGCAGAATGGCCGGTAAATTGAATTCTCTAAGTGCGAGAAATTCTTTCCAGTCAGGAAATAGTGCAATACACCAGCCCAATGGTGCCATGAGCAAAGTAAGTAAGCCAAACAGAAGCAGCCGCTTCTTCTTCATAGGTGCTTTTTTGCTGCTAAGTTAAAGTGATTTCTGTATTAATGTCGATTCTCTGAGCTTTCATCCCGAATCCAAATTCAGAATGATTATTTTAGTCAAACAGACTGTGCTATGAAGGAAAAGGTAATTGGATACATTGAACATTTTTATTGGTCGAAGAACGGTGAAGTTTATTCTTTTGACAAAGAAGGTTTTACAAATCATCTTCCGTATTGGGCGGCCGGAATGTTCCTCCTCTCAATTGTCCTGTTCTTTGTTCTTTGGGTTATTACCCGTAAAATTTTAGTGACCGGTATTGACGCTTTGATGCGAAAATCGAAATTGACCTGGGACGATTACTTCATATCCAATAAGGTTTTCAACGCACTCGGATATTTTGTCCCGCTAATGGTTATGAAACCTGCATGGAATATTGCGTTTTATCATTACCCGACCTGGAATAAAATTGCGCTGAAAGGAATTGATGCCTTGTTGATTGTTGTTGTGATGATTGCTGTGAACAGAACATTGAATGTTTTCAGAGATATTCTGAAGGAAAAAGAATTGTATAAGGATAAGCCTGTTCAGTCGTACTTCCAGATTACAAAAATCATTGCCTCAGGAATCTTCCTGATTTTGTTACTTGCTTCAATCACAAATCAATCACCGTTGTTCTTCCTGACTTCTCTGGGAGCAATGACGGCTATTTTAGTACTTGTTTTTAAAGATACTATCCTGGGATTTGTAGGAAGTATTCAGCTGGCAGCAAACGATATGATTCGCATCGACGATTGGGTAACCATGGAAAAATATGGTGCCGACGGGACAGTAGAGGAAATCAATCTTACAACGGTGAAAGTGCGTAATTTCGATAAAACAATCACCACAATTCCTACATACGCTTTTATTGCCGATTCGTTTATTAACTGGCGCGGAATGCAGGAGTCGAACGGGAGAAGATTAAAACGTTCATTGAGCATTCAGATGGAATCTATCCATTTTGCAGATTCCGAGCTGATCAGGCGCCTTTCCAACATAAAAATTCTCCGGGAGTATATTCAGGAAACACAGAGTACAGTGGAAGATTACAACAACAAGTTTGGTTTTGATGCGAACGACAAGATCAACGCACGTCGTCAGACAAATATCGGGTTGTTTCGGAAATACGTAGAATTATACCTTTTTCACTATCCGGATGTAAACAATACAATGCCTTTACTTTCCAGGCAAATGGCGCCAAGCCCAACGGGTGTTCCTATCGAAATTTATTGTTTTATCTCATCCAAGGAATGGCAGGAATTTGAACGGATTTCCGCTGATATTTTTGATCATTTGTTTGCGGTTATTTCCGAATTTGAACTTGAAATCTTTGAAAATCCGAGTGGGAGAGATATCCGCCAGGTGGTTAGAGGGAAACTTCCGGGGTAAGTTTTAAAATGATTTCTTCCTGTTCAGGGAATTTAACTAAAAGATCAGTCCGTTTGTTTAAGTGGAAATGCTCAAACTCAAATGCCGGAGCTACTGCACAGGAAACCAAAACATAGCTGTTTTCATTTTCAAGGCATGATCCGAAAACAGTTCCGGCTTCTACAATTTGAAATGGTTCTGCACCGACTGAAATTGAACCTAAACGGAGGAGTTGATATCCTTTCTCGGGATGAAAAGTGTGAATATTCAGAACGTCTCCTTCGTGATGATACCAAGCTTCATCAGAATCAATCGTATGAAAGTTTGAAACGTGATTATCGTAAAGTAAGTAGTGAATACTGCTTAAAACGGATCGGTTGTTTGTGGTGTTCGAAGATCGAAAAAGCTCTTTGTAAAATCCTCCTTCCGGATGTTCGAGCATTTCAAAATGGGAAATAATTCGTTGAATTTCAGCTTGCATCAGTCGATCAATGGTTTGTTGAAGTGCTCATCACTCTTACGGATATTCGGAAGAAAGTAACGGATATCTAATGTGAAATAACCTGATGAAATTGGGCTGTAAGCCACCATTTTGTTGCCGATACTTGAAGTAGAATAAATTCCAACACCATAGAAAGGATCTTTAAACGGAACTTTTGCGCTGCCGCCTAAATAGAATGTTCCTGATTTATCTGTCCGGTATTCAAATCCCAAACCTGCATTGGCTGCAAAATAGGTTCTGGCAGTTCTGCGCGCTTCTACCGAAACAATGTTTTTAGAGTCAAAACGAATGGTGTCACGAGAATCACTTGGAAAATGTGTAATTGAAAAACCAATGGCAGCGTTCATATACCATTTATCCGACAGTTGAACATAAAACAAACCATTTATCGGTAAATCATAATTCACAAATGCCAATCGTTGTGATCCGCTAAAACTCGAATCAGGAACGGAAGCATCTACGCTGTAATTTCTTCGTACCTGAGAAAGCCCGGTTTCAATGGAAATGGTTTTTGTAACGCCAATACGAACAATTGCCCCGAAAGTAAATCCGACTTTATGATTAAAGGAAGCATGAAACGTTCCGGATGTATCCTGCATATTGGTTCGAACATCACCAATAAAATTATTGGGAATAATCGGTGAAGCTACAATTCCGAAATAGCTGGGAAATTTGTCGCGCTTGGTTTTTTGCGACCAGCAAATCCCGCAATTTGTAATTAAGACCGTAATAAAAATAAAGCTTACCAGTTTCTTCATAAAATCAATAACGCTCAGAACTCGTTTTTAGTTGGAACAACTTATTTTTTCCAGGAAGTAACATATTCTATAGGTCTTCTTTGACCGGAAGGCCATTCATTTTCAGGATAACCGATATAAAAGAAGCCAACGCATTCCTGCTCTTCAGTAAGTTCGAGAAAGGTGCGTATATTCGGATGATTCATGATTTTGGGAGTTGACCAAAATGCACCTAATCCGTAAGCAGTTGCAGTTAAATGCATGTTTTGTACTGCACACGCAACTGCTGCAAAATCATCTTTTTCAGAAATTTTGGTATCTTTTTCTCTATGCAAAATGATGGCAATTACTGCGCTTGCTTTTTTCGGACGATTAAGCAGTTTTGAAAGTTTTGCATCCGATTGATTTTCTTTCGGAATGGCTTCTAAATAGCTTTTGGCTAAATTCTCTCCGAGCGTAATTTTTGCATCCTCGCTGATTACGACAAATCGCCATGGCTGTGTGAGTCCGTGCGTTGGGGCCCAAATAGCGTTGTTGAGCAAAGCTTCAATTAATTCCTTATGGACTGCACGATTACTGAATTGCTCCGGATATATAGTTCTTCGATCTTTAATTAAAGCCGATATTTCACTGACGTTAAAGCGCATTGTACTTCTAAAATTGATTACAAAAATAGGGTTTATTCTTGTTTTACTTCAATGCAGGATTACTTCGGCTCCTGATTCTCGGAACTTCTTTTTATTTCGAAGAAAATCTGATCGACTGTCTGTCTGTTTCCGTTTGGCAACGGACCCAATGCCGGTGCCTGAACTACATAACCTATTCGGTCAACAATAACATAAGACGGTTTCGTAACAACGTTGTATTTCGAGAGGATTTCAGCTTTTTCATCTACAACAATTCCCTGCCATGGATAACTTTTAATCAAATCTTTTGCCTTTTGATTATTATCACCTACTAAAACGAGCAGGAATCGTACATCGCTTTGGTATTTCTGGTAGATCGGAACTAAAAGATCCAGCTGACTTTTCGTTGAAACCGAATTGGGGTCCATAAAAATCAGGTACAAATGCTTTCCTTCAAATTTTTTCAGATTAAATAATTCTCCGTTATAAGGAATGGCAAAATCTGGAGCAGTTCCCCCTTCAACCAATTCGGTTAAGCGGTAATGCATAGTATTTGCGATAATTTGATTATCCGGGAACAATGATTTTTTCTGCAGGCTATCTAAAATTGTCAGCAGGTTCGATCGTGGGTATTCCTTATCATAATAACAATCTCCAAGGAATTTGATCATCATCATTTCACGGAGTTTGTAGTTGTGCTGCATCGTATAATCTTTCCCCAAACCGTTATAAACTGCCGAAGGACTGGATCTTAAAACGCCCTGGTAAAAGTCATTATTTACCTTTGAATTCACCGTATACAGGTATTCATCGTAGTAGTCGATTACATATTCCATATAAGCCTCATTCTGATAATAAACGGGCGTATAACGGATGTAGAAATCATATTTCTCGTATTTGCTGCGGTTTCCGTAAAACTTCAGATTATCTAGGCGGGCGACAGAGAATTTTCGGTGATAATTGAAATATTGGTCCAGTGTATCAGCCTTGTAAATATCTGAAAGTTGTTGTTTATATAAGTCGAGACGTTTTACGAAATACACAGAATCTGCATTATTCTTGGTGTAGTACTTTGCGACAAAATTGGTAAGCATTTCATCAAAAGCCAATATTTTATAGTTGATATCTTGTGAGTCGAGATTCAGAAAGATCAGCTGTACCTGGTTCCCGGCCGGACGATCAGGAGAGTAAGGATCTTTATTGGGAAGAACTACCTCGTATGTTGAACCCGGGGTTGCAAATAGAAATCCGGCGTTGTTATTTGATTTTACGAATAATTTCCGTGTTTCATCCAGGTAAAACGAGCAGCTGAATGAGCTGTCAGGCAGAACCGTAGTGGATGCAATGCGTTCCTGTTTTTTTGAAATGTAATCTACAATCTGGTATATTTCCAATTGTTTGCCAACGTAATTCGGAGCATATCCTTTGATCTCTGTTACTTTCTGTGCAGTAAGTGTTTGCGCAAAAAAGAGGAATAAGAGAAAAGCAATGTTCTTTGACGGATGAATAATTCGGTTCATATTGCTGTAATGAGCATTTCTGCATTTGTTACAAACTGATCAATTTTCCCGCCACTTTTATGAATCTCCCGGAGAATGGAAGAGTTTATTGCAAAAAGCGTGGGATCAGGAAGTAAAAAAGCCGTTTCAATTTTTGCCATATCTCTGTTTAAAAGCGCAATGGGTACTTCATACGAAAAATCTTTTGTATCACGCAATCCACGTAAGATATGCGTACAATTATTAGCCTTGCAAAAGTCGATGGTTAGTCCTGAAAACTGAACTACCGATATCTTAGGGGAATCAAAACAAGATGCAATATGCTTTAACCGTGTTTCGATAGGAAACAAGTTCGTTTTCGAGGTATTGTGTCCAACGGCAATTACAATTTCATCGAAAAGCGATAAACCTCTTCTTACTACATCTTCATGTCCTTTTGTAAAAGGATCGAATGAACCCGGAAAACATGCTTTTGTTGTCATAAGCCAAGTTTATTGAAAAAAACTGAAGTACACATTCCCAAAGTTACGAACTTCCTGAAATCCTTTTTCTTTGCTTAAATCTGTTTGTCTTCCGTGTTCAATGATGAGCATTCCGTTCTCATTTAGAAGCTTACCGTCAAAAACCCGGTCAACAATAGTGGCGTGGAATTTCATTGCATACGGTGGATCTGCAAAAATGATGTCGTAAGTATCTTTTGTTTTTTCAAGAAAAGAGCGAACTTCATTTTTAACGATTTTCCATTCGTCACCAATTTCCAGTTCTTTACAGAGTTTATACATGTATGTTGTGCAAATCGGGTCTTTATCAACTGAAGTTACTGTTCCTGCTTCACGTGATAAAAATTCAATAGAAATATTACCGGTTCCGGCACAAAGATCGAGGATATTCAAATTCAACAGATCAATTCTGTTTTCTAAAACATTGAAGATGCCTTCTTTCGCATAATCTGTTGTTGGTCTGCTCGGAAAAGATTTTGGTGTACCGAATCGGCGGGCTTTATAGATTCCTCTGACTATACGCATAAAAGTTGAAATTCAAGATGAGAGTGATTGGAAACCGACCATTTGAGATCAACCAATTGTTTTAGTTTATTTTTTTTGGTATTCAATTCTTCGCAGGTTTGTTTTGCTGCTGCTCCGTCAGCATAAAGCACCACCGAAGCATTCGAAATTTGTAGTCTTTCTGCTGCGTTTAAAATGTGATAAAGTACGTCGTCAGAATGATCTATAACAGTACTTAGCTGCCACAACAATTCGCCTTTGCTGACATAAGCGAACAACGCGTGCTTTTCGTGAATTACTGCAGTTAACTGGCTCAATCCGGAGCTTATCTGTTCCATTTTACGCAAAAAGTGAATGCGTTCATGAGCAATGACAACTCTCGGGAATTTCGGTACCAAAACCGATTTTATCCAGGAAGGAGTAATATAAACTCCAACACAGTTGAAATAGTTCAAACGAGAATAATCTACTTCCGGTTTTGAAATACTATTGGTTGTTGTAAACCGAAGAAAAGAATCTGCCTCAGAAACCTGGAACAACGGTGAAGGAATCAGTGTGAAATCTGTTTGTGCAATGGAACAGGTAATCTGGTCAAACTCAGACAAACTTCCGAACCGGTTAAGCAGATCTGAAAAGGCTTCTCTACTCCCGATTTCTGTTTGAACTTTAAAATCAACCTGTTCGGTTCTGCTTAGAGAACTGTCTTTCCAGATTGCGGCCAACGCCTTGTTTTCAAAGATTTCAATAAAAAGATGCACTGCTTTTTTTCTTACAAAGGTACTTTTTTGTTTGGAATGAGGGATTTTAAAGAGATTCGGGTAAAAAGTAGTGACAAGTCACGACTTGTCACTACTTTCACATCTCCGATGGAACAGCAAATTCAATTCTTCAAACAAGCAATTTTAAGCCAGTTTCAGCATGAACCCACCGCTGAACAAATGGAGCTTATTCAGGCCTTGAGTTTATTTACGTTCCGAACAGATGAATTTCCCTGTTTTATTCTGAAAGGTTACGCCGGAACAGGAAAAACCACGGTAATGGGTGCATACATCCAGGCACTGAAATCAGTGAAAAGACTTTCTGTTCTGATGGCGCCAACAGGCCGCGCGGCAAAAGTACTTTCCGTAAAATCGAATAAGCAGGCTTCTACTATTCATCGCCGAATTTACTTTTCGGGCTCAAACCAGGATGGAGTTTTTGAACTCAATCTGGCTCCGAACAAAATTGAAAACGGCATTTTCATTGTGGATGAAGCTTCAATGATTGCCGACTATTCGTTACAGCCCGATGGAAATGTTTCCCGGAATCTGATGACGGATCTATTGAATTATGTGTTCATGGGAAAAAACAACCGGGTAATTTTTATCGGAGATATAGCACAGTTGCCGCCCGTAGGATCAGACGAAAGCCCGGCGCTGAATACGGCTTATTTCAAACAACACTACCCGAAATTGGAAGTGGAAGATTTTCAATTGACAGACGTGGTTCGTCAGCAAAAGGAATCCGGAATTCTGCATAATGCTACGCTCGTTCGCAACGCCCAAATTGCCGATGAATTTCCGAAACTGGAATTGAAACAATTTAGCGATACGCTGGAAGTGGCAGGCGACGAGTTGATTTCTGAGATAGAAACCTGTTATGATAAGTTTGGTTCCGATGAAGTCATGATCGTTACCAGATCGAATAAGCGGGCAACCCTGTATAATCAGCACATTCGCAATCGTATTTTGCATATGGAAGAAGAGTTGTGCGGCGGTGATTTATTGATGGTAGTAAAGAATAGTTATTCCTGGATCGATCCGCTTAGCCCTGCCGGATTTATTGCAAACGGAGAATTGATTCGAGTCCATCGCTTGAGAAGAATAGAGGAGTTGTACGGAACACGCTATGCACAATTGGAGGTTTCTTTGATCGATTATCCTGAAATGGACCGCTTTGATACGTTTGTGTTTATGGAATGTCTGTCAAGCGAACAACCAAATCTGAATCGTGAATTTATGCGGCATTTGTTCTTTGAGATTGAAAAAGATTTTGCTCATATCCACAATAAGAATAAGCGATACAAAGAAGTAATGCAATCGTCTTATTTCTGTGCATTGCAGGTGAAATTTGCTTATGCCGTTACTTGCCACAAAGCGCAGGGCGGACAATGGTCCGCCGTTTTTGTCGATCACGGATTTGTAGCTCCGGAGCAGCAGGATCTGGCTTTTTTACGCTGGTTGTACACTGCTATTACCCGAGCTTCTGAAAAACTGATGTTTGTTCAGTTGATGGAGGAATTAAAGTAATCCTCCGGCTCAGATGACTGATTGCAGATTTACGAATTCAACCCCCAAATTATATGCAGATCAGACAGAACGGTTTTATTTCTAAGATGTCAATTAACACGTCCAATAATTAGTAATTATGCATTCGTAATTAGTAATTATAATGGTTATTTTTGTTGCACTAATTCGTAATGTATGATACAACTGTCGGAACGTATTTTGGCAATGGAAGAATCGGCAACTTTGGCAATGTCCAGAAAGTCAAGAGAACTTCGCGCTCAGGGAAGAGATATTATTTCATTGAGTTTGGGTGAGCCCGACTTTACAACTCCCGAGTTTATCAAGAAAGCCGCAGTTGAGGCAATGGAACAGAACTACACCATGTATACACCTGTTCCTGGTTATGACGATTTAAGAGAAGCAATTGCCAATAAATTCAAACGCGACAATTCACTTCCGTATACAAAAGACAACATTGTTGTTTCAACCGGAGCAAAGCAGTCTATTGCCAATTTGGTAATGGCGGTCATTAACCCGGGTGACGAGGTAATTATTCCTGCTCCTTACTGGGTTTCTTATGCGGAAATAGTGAAAGTTGCAGGCGGAATTCCAATTGTAGTTTCAACAACTATTGAAAACGATTTTAAATTTACGGCTGAGCAGTTCAGAAACGCCATTACTCCGAAATCAAAGATGATGATGTTTTCTTCACCGTGTAATCCAACTGGAACGGTTTATACAAAAGAAGAGTTACGTGAACTGGCAGATGTGGTAAAAGAAAACCCTTCTTTACTGGTTATGTCCGATGAAATTTATGAACACATCAATTTCGTGGGGCATCATTATTCTATAGCTCAATTCGACGATATTTTTGATCAGGTAGTTACCGTAAACGGAGTTTCCAAAGCCTGGGCTATGACTGGCTGGAGAGTTGGTTATATCGGTGCTCCAAAATTCATTGCTGATGCATGTAATAAAATTCAGGGACAATTTACATCTGCAACCTGTTCTATTGCACAACGTGCTACAATAGCTGCCGTAAATGCGGATCCTGCTATTTTGAAAGACATGGTAAAGGCATTTGAATCGAGAAGAGAATTGGTTTTGAAAGCATTGAACGAAATGCCCGGAGTAAAAGCAAATCGTCCGGGTGGAGCATTTTATGTTTTTCCTGATATCAGCAGTTTCTTTGGAAAAACAGATGGGAAAATAACCATTCATACAGCTGAAGAATTGTGTATGTATTTGCTGGATAAAGGAATTGCTTTGGTTTCAGGCGAAGCTTTCGGTGATCCGAACTGTATGCGTATTTCGTATGCGGCTTCTGAAGAAACCCTAACTGAAGCAATGAAAAGAATTGCGTCATCTTTAGCTGCTTTGAAGTAATGACTATTAGAGAACTTCTTTCTGAATTTCGATCCAAAAATGTTTTGGTCATTGGTGATGTAATGATCGATGCGTACATGTTGGGTAAAGTTCACCGGGTAAGTCCCGAAGCTCCCGTACCAATTGTGAGTTTAGGAAAAGAAGAACAACGTCTTGGCGGTGCTGCAAATGTGGCTTTGAATCTTCAGTCGCTTGGCGCAAACCCAATTCTTTGTTCGGTTGTGGGAAGCGATAAAAAAGGGAATGAGTTAACAGATTTGCTTGTAACCCAGGAAATGTCGACAAACGGAATTCTCAAAAGCTCTACGCGTGTCACAACAGTGAAAACCCGTGTCATAGGAAACAATCAGCATTTATTGCGAATTGATACGGAAGATACCCACTCACTTTCCCGAACAGAAGAAGACTTCTTTTTAGAGAAAATAAAATCGATTATATCCAACGAACGGGTTGATGCAATCATTTTCGAAGATTACAACAAAGGAGTTCTGACAGAAAACATCATCGGAACAGTTGTAAAATGGGCTAAAGAACAACAAATTCCTACAACTGTTGATCCGAAAAAAGATAATTTTTTGGCTTATAAAGATGTGACTTTATTCAAACCGAATTTGAAAGAATTGAAAGAAGGTATAGGTATTGACTGCTCTTTTCAGCAAGCTGATTTGTTTGCTGAGGCAATTGATCAGCTGGAAAAAAAACTGACCAATGAGATCACTTTCGTAACGCTTTCGGAACATGGCGTTTTCATTAAGAAAAGCGAAGAAAAACATCATGTCCCGGCTCATTTCAGAAATATTGCTGATGTAAGCGGGGCAGGGGATACGGTTATTTCAGTCGCTACTCTGTGTCTTGCCAGTGGAATGGGAATTCAAACGATTGCCGAACTTTCGAATTTAGCCGGTGGTTTAGTTTGTGAGAAAAGCGGTGTGGTGACAATTGAACCCGATCAGTTGATTCGGGAATGTGAAGGAAAGAACTTTAATTAAAATGTATTCGCCATGGCGGATCAATTTATAGAATGGATAGAAAAGAAGTAAAGCCTTACGGCGAGGAGAATAAAACCAAAAAGGAAGAAGTAGCTGAAATGTTTAACCGCATTTCGGGTAAATACGACTTTCTGAATCACTTTCTTTCCGTTGGAATTGATAAAGGCTGGAGACGAAAAGCAATTAAAATGCTCGAAGAAATCCAACCAAAACGAATTCTGGATATTGCTTCCGGAACTGGTGATTTCGCTATTGCATCTCTGAAATTGAACCCAACAGAAGTAGTTGGAATGGATATTTCGGAAGGAATGCTGGAAGTTGGCCGCCGGAAAATGAAGAAAAAAGGTGTAGACAATATTGTTACTATGCGTTTGGGTGATTCGGAAGAGCTTCCTTTTGACGACAATTACTTTGATGCGCTTACAGTTGGCTTTGGCGTTCGCAATTATGAGAACCTGGAATTGGGCTTGAGCGAAATGCTGCGTGTGGTTCGTCCCGGTGGTAAGATTATCATTCTTGAATTCTCCAAACCAAAGAAATTTCCAGTAAAACAATACTATGCTTTTCATTCAAAATATGTCATTCCATTTTTTGGGAAGCGTATTTCTAAAGAAGAAAAAGCGTACACTTATTTGCCCGAATCGGTTGCGGCATTTCCGGAAGGAAAGAGTTTTACGGATATACTTACAAAAGTAGGTTATAAGTCTGTTGGACAACGTTTAGTATCCGGTGGAATTGCTACAATTTATTACGGTATAAAATAATACAGATTGAAAAACGTTCTGAAAAGCATGAGATTTCTATTGATTGTATTTTTTCTTGTTCTTACGGGAGTTACTCAGGCGCAGCCCGAGAAGACAAAAAACTACCGTAAGTTTGATGAAAGAACCCTGCATTTTGGATTTATGCTTGGAATTAACCGATCTAATTTTAATTGTATTCCGGTTCCCGATGCATATCAGAAATATGGATTAAAATCTTTAGAATCATCAGCTCAGCCTGGCGGACAAATCGGAATTGTTTCTACATTAAAGTTAGGACACCCGGTAGTTCGTTTACGTTTCATTCCAACATTATCGTTTCAGGAACGCGTTTTGAAATATTATTACGAAGATCCGAACCCAAATGCCCTGAAAGATATTTACAGCGAAGAACGCGTAAATTCAACCAATCTTGATTTCCCCTTGATGTTACAGTTCAGAACATTGCGCTTGAACAATTTTGCTGCATACGCCCTGGCTGGTGTTCAGTATTCCTACGATTTACAGTCTTTTGAAAAGTCAACTCAATCGTTTATTGATCCGTTTATCAAGATTAAGGCAAGCGACTGGCAGGGACAAGTTGGCGGTGGATTAGAGTTTTTTGCACCCTATTTTAAATTCGGTTTTGAAATCAAATATTCACAAGGATTTTCCAATTCTTTTATCCAGGATAATACCAATGCTTCACGACCAATTGACCAGCTTTTCAATAAAGTTCTTTGGGTTTCATTAATATTTGAAGGTTAATGGAATTAACGTTTCAATGTTCTCCCGAAGAAGCCTTAAATGATCTTTGGCTTCGTAAGTATATTGCGAAAGAGTTGAAATTGAATCACAACAACTTTGTTTACAGCTGGAAAAAACGGTCAATTGACGCGCGTAAACGCGATATTAAGATTAACGCAACAATCACCGTTTTCGAAGATGGAATTCTACCGGAATTTGATACTGAATTTAATCCGAAAAATGTAGCTGATTCTCCGGTGATTCACATTGTTGGCGCGGGACCTGCCGGATTATATGCAGCGCTTCGTGCTTTGGAAATCGGATTGAAACCAGTGGTTTTCGAACGCGGAAAAGACGTTCGTGCCCGTAGAAGAGATCTGGCGAAACTGAACAAAGAACACATTGTAAATCCGGAATCGAATTATTGTTTCGGAGAGGGTGGAGCAGGTACTTATTCCGATGGGAAATTGTACACACGTTCCAAAAAGCGCGGCGACGTTCTAAGAGCTTTGAAATGGTTTGTCCGATTTGGAGCCGATGAAGATATTCTGGTAGATGCGCATCCGCATATAGGAACCAATAAATTGCCGCATATCATTGTTGCTATGCGCGATTGTGTACGTGAGTTTGGCGGTGAAGTTCATTTCGAATCGAAATTGACCGACATTACGATCAACGACGGAAAAGTTGTTGGAATCGAAGTAAATGGTGAGAAAATCGCTTCAAAAGCAATTGTTCTGGCAACAGGGCATTCTGCACGTGATATTTTCGAATTACTGCACAAACGAAACGTTCATATTGAAGCGAAACCCTTTGCTCTTGGAGTTCGTGTAGAGCATTCTCAGGATTTAATCGATAAAATTCAATACCACGGTCGTTTAAACGATGAGTTTTTACCGCCGGCATCCTATTCTCTTGTAACACAGGTTGAAGACAAAGGCGTTTATTCGTTTTGTATGTGCCCGGGCGGAATTATAGCTCCTTGCGCAACGGCCGAAGGCGAAGTTGTAACAAATGGCTGGTCGCCTTCGAAAAGGAATAATCCTACATCGAATTCAGGAATTGTTGTAAGCGTAGAACCGCATGAACTTCCCGGATACAAACCGAATGATCCTTTTGTAAGTTTGAATTTCCAGAAAGCCGTTGAGCAGAAATGCTGGGAAGAAGCAGGAAAAAAGCAAACTATTCCGGCTCAGCGATTGAAAGATTTTGTTGACGGAAAGAAATCAGTTGATTTTCCGAGAACATCTTATTTACCCGGAATAACTAGCGTTGATCTGAACAAAGTACTGCCTGATTTCATTGCCCGGAGATTGCGCAAAGCATTTGTTGATTTTGACCGAAAAATGAAAGGTTTCTTAACGAGCGACGCTGTTTTGCACGCACCTGAATCGCGAACTTCAAGCCCGGTTTCTGTTCCGCGTGATAACGAAACATGCATGAGCGTAAACACAAAAGGGCTTTTCCCGTGCGGAGAAGGAGCCGGCTATGCCGGTGGAATTATTTCTGCCGCTATTGACGGAATGAAGTGTGTAGATGCAGCAAATGTTTACCTGAATTCATAACTGCTTTTCGTTGAAAACACTGTTATTCATTCCACGACCGAAATCAAAAAGTTTCATTATTTGGGAACACTCTTTGAAAACCGCAGCAATGTTTGTTGGAACATTTGCCATGTTGTTTTTTGGACCAATGCTTCTGGATGGAAGAAATCATCGTTCAGGTGAAAATGGTTTAGGATATTATATCGTAGTATTTCTCTTGGAGCATCCAATGGTCCAAATAGGTATTTCGGCTCTTGCTACGCTTGGTTACAACATTTACACATTTATAGTTAATCGGAAAATTAAGTACGTTGTGCAGGTTCATGTGACTTCCGATATGGCTGAAATTCATTTAACAAATCTGTATTACAGTAAAATGAAAATCATTCAAATTCCCTTGACTGAACTCGTACAAGATTGAAAATAAGGTGACTGATAACAATGAGAAAAAACAAAAATTGAAATTCTTGAACCGGGAAACTTCAGAAGTTATTGGAATAATTGACACGAAGCATTTCTTCTGGTCTGAAAACATACAGGCAATCAGAACGATGTTAGTTGAGTTGAAATCGTTCAGATCTTAATGCGTTAAATTGCTTGCATCAAGCGAATATCTTGAAAGCGATTAAAAGTCAGAAATCCCCTTTTATAAAAACACTGACAACATCAAACTCACCTAAAAAATTGCTTTTGGCTTTCCCGGATACAACAATTGCTTGTCCTGAAGGAATGGCTTTTAACCAGGTTTCCACAGATTTATCCGTTTTTTCTCCTTTGCCTGAGATCGTCTTTCCCCCTGATTCCATTGTCCATTCCAAAAGAGTTATTTCTTCCTGGTAATTCCAGTAATGTACATTGGAACAACTGATGGATGAAACGCTGTTTCCTATTGCTTCTCCAGAGATCTTTGAGTCTATTTTAATGGAATGATAAACCTTGTCAACTACGCTGAAAATATATGCACCAAGAGGCACTTTCTTCTTTGTAGTCGTATTGACACCATAAATAGTAATTCGGCATTCACCTGCTTGAGGCGTGAATACCTTGTACGTGTTGGTGTTTTTTTCTCTTTCAATTTTACAATTGAACCCCTGGAGTTCTGTGTCGTCATATCCATGTGCAACAGCCTGAATATAATTTGCGGAGTCTTTTATAAACGTATTTGAAAAGTTCGAAGCTACAATAAATGATTGTGGAATTTCTGACGATTCACGATAAGGAAGGCTTTCTAATTCTGCATACATTGCTTTTTCAGCCTCAGTTTGGGCTAAGGAAACGGAAGCAAAAAATATTAGGAAATTTAAAGTGATCAGGTGTTTCATATATCAGATTTATTGAATTATTTCTGCCAGTAAAATAGCTGTGGCTGTTCCTACATTCAGCGATTCTGCGCCGCCAATTCGCGGTATTGTAACGGGAATATCTATCAACGTTTCAATTTCCGGACGAATTCCTTTGCCTTCATTTCCCATGATCAATAAACCGTTCTTTTCGTAGGAAACAGATTTGTAGGGTTGTCCGTTCAGCAAGGCACCGTATTTGGGTTGTTTCGTGTTTTCCAAGAAGAAAAACAGGTTCGTGTAAATAACATCAATTCTGAATATTGCTCCCATAGAAGCCTGAACAACTTTCGGATTGTAGATATCCACTGTATCTGTTGAACAGATAATTGTTTCAATTCCAAACCAATCTGCCAGGCGTAAAAGTGTTCCCATATTTCCGGGATCCTGGATACCGTCAAGGACAAGCGCAAAGTTCTCGTTATATTCCACCTGGGCTGGTTTTCGGAAGATGGCTACAAATTTATTGGGTGTTTTGAGCTCCGAAAGCTGCTCCAGTTCTTTACTGTTTACAACAAGTGTTTGCTCCAGGAATTCTTTTGGGACTTCTTCGAATGAAGTGTTTAAAACAAAAAGATGCAGGAGATAGTCGGAAAAATGTTCTAAACCTTCTTTAACCATTTTTTCTCCCTCAACAATAAAACATTTTTCAACATCACGCGTTTTTTTGTGATGCAGGGATTTAACCCATTTTATTTTTGCTTTCGAGAGAAATTCCACTTTTTTTGTTCAAACATACCAATTTACGAAAAAAAAGCAAGCAAAACATGTGATAAAACAGTCAATAGTTAGATTTGAAAGAACAATAAATAACGAATAAAAACCTTACTTCTGTTAGGTGTAGGAAACACTTACGGGCCTTAGCTTAATTATTCTTTTGGAATCAGCCGAGCTTTGTTATTTTTGTAATGCGAATGAGAAGATCAAACCAGTTTTATAAGTCATTTTTTCTGCTCCTGGTAGCGAGCAGTCTTCTGTTTGCCTGTCGGGAGATTACGTACTATGTTCCTGAGAACAAACATCTTTTGGATGACAACACTCTGGTAGTTGAGGGGAACGAAAATCTGAAACCTGAGATCTTTGAAGTAATTCGCCAAAAACCAAATCTGGAAATTCCCGTTTTAGGAGTTAAACTGCGTTTACGTGTTTATAATCGGATTGACAGTACCAAAGCTGAGATTCAACAGCAGAAACGTGTAAACCATTACCGAAAGTTTAATAATAAACTGGCGGTGAAAGATCACAAGATCAATAGCCGCAGAATTGCAAAAGCAGAAAAGAAATTTCCAAAAGTTCTTCAGAAAAATCTGAAAGAAAATGCCCAGAGAAAGAAAAAAGCTGAAAAAGTAAATAAGCGCCGTAAAGCAAAAATTGATAAAAAGAATCAGAAGCTCTTAGCGAAGCAACTGAAATATAAAGACAGTAAGAAGCATCGATGGCTGAAATCTAAAAGACCGCATGTTTATATTCCATATATTCCGGTACTGAAGGATACTGTGCCGGTTTACCGCAAAAAGAATCGGGTTCTGCGGAATTACAAAGACACCACAGATATTAAGCCCAAGCTAAAAAAACGATTGAAGTACAAATTCGGCGAAGCATTCGAAATCCAGGATGCTTCCACCAATGCTCC
>CAMLIF010000072.1 GCA_946479985.1 uncultured Flavobacteriales bacterium | reverse complement strand
GTTCTGTAAATGAAAAAAGGTAAACAAAGTAACTATTCGCTAAAATGTGTTGCGGTGAATAAAGTTCTTAATTAACGCATTTTATGCGGTGAATGTTTTATAATCCGGTGAATAATGGTTACTTTCGTTGTAAAAATTACGGGAAATGAGTCGTTATTTATATCAAAGAAAAGATTGGCCCAATTTCTATTGGGATCCGGCAGAATTTTTTTCTGTGGTTTCTGACGTCCGTAATTTACAGGGACGGCTCATGGGGCAAATGGAAGCTCTTGGTTTCTCAATGCGTGAAAGCGCCATGTTCGAGTCAATGTCTTTGGAGGTTCTGAAATCTGCTGAAATAGAAGGAGAATTGTACAAGCCGGAAGAAGTTCGTTCGTCTGTTGCAAGAAAACTTGGTTTAGATAACTATCAGGAGGTTGAATCGTCCAGGGAAGTAGATGGAGTAGTAGAAATGATGGTTGATGCCGTTGTCAATTGCTTTGAACCATTAACCGAGGAACGCTTGTTCGGATGGCATGCAGCTTTATTTCCTACAGGAAGAACCGGAATGTACAAAATAGATGTTGGAACCTGGCGAGTAGATTCTACAGGGCCAATGCAAGTTGTTTCCGGAGCAATGGGGCGTGAAAGAGTTCATTTTCAAGCACCATCATCGGATCTTGTCCCGGATGAAATGGAAGCTTTTCTACTTTGGTTTAATACAGATCATCCGAAATTGGATTTGGTTCTAAAAGCGGCTGTTGCTCATTTGTGGTTTTTAACCGTTCACCCGTTCGAAGATGGTAACGGAAGAATAGCTCGTGCTTTAACGGATATGCTGCTTGCACGCTCAGATAAAAGTACGCAGCAATTCTATAGTCTTTCAGCACAATTGCGAAAAGAACGAAATGCATATTATCGTTTGTTGGAAGAAACTCAAAAAGGAGATCTGGATGTAACAGAATGGCTCTTCTGGTTTTTGCGCTGCTTTGAAAAAGCCCTGGATGCGACCAGAGATGTACTGAAAGTCACGCTTCAAAAAGCAGATTTCTGGAAAGAACACACCCAAACACTTTTTAACGAACGTCAGCTCAAAATGCTGAATGCCCTTCACGATGGATTTGAGGGGAATCTCACTTCTTCCAAATTGGCGAAAATGTGTAAATGTTCTTCCGATACCGCGCTTCGTGATTTGAATGACCTGCTTGCAAAAAATGTTTTGGTAAAAGACGAATCAGGAGGTAGAAGTACGAATTATTTATTGAAGAAAAACTAGTTTGAAATTATTGCTGTGTTGAGGGTGTAATAAACTAAAATAGCTTTACTTTGCAGCCAAATTATGGAATATTATAAGAAACATGTACTAAACATAATAGTATTACGTTTCATGAAAACCGAACTGCCCGAATTTATTCAACTGATCCAGTGGTTCTTTTACATGCTGATTATTCTAAATAATTACCTATAGAATGGAATTTGAGCATAGTCAAAAAAAGATAGTTATTGTATTTGGGACAAGACCTGAAATTATTAAGGTTGCACCGTTAATTCAGTTGATCAAAAAATCGATTCTACGTGACAATTTAATTGTAATAAATACTAGTCAGCATACTGATTTGCTGAAAGGTCAATTGGATTTTTGGGAAATACAACCCGATTTTAAACTGTCAGTTTCAAATTCGGATGGAAACCTGGCTTCACTCCTTGGAAAGACAATTATTCAGCTTCAGGAATGTATAAATTCTTTATCCGAAGTAGGCTATATTATCACACAGGGTGATACAAATACCTCACTTGCCTGTGCTCAAATCGCTTTTCTAAATCGGATCAAATTACTGCACATTGAAGCTGGTTTGAGATCCTTTGATTTTGGGAACCCTTTTCCGGAAGAATTTAACAGACGGGTGGTTTCATTAGCGGCATTTCACCATTTTTCACCAACCAAAACTGCTTATCAGAATCTTATTCAGGAAGGAATTCCAGAATCTGCAATAACTATAACCGGAAATACGGGAATTGATGCTCTTGAATATGTTAAGGAAATATCCGAAACCGTTTCAGAAAAAAAACAAGTACTCATAACATTACATAGAAGAGAGCAGTTAGAAAGTAACTGCAGAAAGCTGGTGAAAATTGTAATTCAACTGGCCAAAAGTTATCCTGAAATGAGTTTTAAATGGGTAATCCATCCAAATAATTCGCCTAAAAACTACATTGAGGTGATTCCTGATAACCTCATTTTTGTTGATCCTTTATCTTACAAAGAGTTTGTGAATTGTTACAGATTTGCAAAAATGGTGATAACTGATTCCGGAGGAGTAGTAGAAGAAGCAACCTATTTCGGTACTCCGGTTATTGCATTTCGTGATGTTTCCGAACGATTAGAGCCTATGGATGAACATTATCCTATGTTGGTAACCACCGAAACCATGCATATACTTGCTTTTTTTGAAAAACAGATAAAAAATAATTCACAAAAGCCGTTTTTGTATGGTAACGGAAATGCATCGAACCAAATCTTAAAATGGCTCTTTGAAAATATGGGTTACAACCAGTTCGATTCAATCATTATCGGTGGAGGACCAGCCGGAACTGGAATTCTTCTGAAAACATTAAAGGACGGAAAATTAGAACGGTTTAATGATCACAAAGTTGCAGTAATTGAGCAAACTGAATCATTAGTAGTTGGAAATTTGACTAGCTATAACATCAATAGCGACACGCTTTCCAATGTTTTTCTGGAATGTTTGGAAGGTGAGACTGCTAGCATCCTTCAATTGGATTCAATTCAGGAAGAAATTAAACACATTCAATCGTACAGCGGGAAAGCTATTCCGTTGAAAAAACTGAAACACTATTTTCGACAATTAGGAAAGGTATTTCAGGAAACGTTGGAAAAGAATCGTGATTGTACCTTCTTTATGAATTCTTCAGTAACTAAAATTGTCCGGTTAGATTCTGAGAAATATCTGGTTTACATGTCCAATCAGGATCAACCGCTAATAACAAATAATCTTGTACTGGCGCTCGGTGGAAAACACAAGCAAATTGAACCTGGTTTTACAATAAACAACCTGTTAATCAGTGATTATAATCAGAAACTGTTAGATTCTGATCTGGTTCTCCAGAACGAGTTCACGGAAGCTAAGCTGAAAAAACTAAATCGTAAATCAAAAATTGTTATTCTGGGAGGAAGCCATAGTGCTTTCTCTTGTGCTCATCGACTCATCGTTCAATTTGGTGAGAACTTTTTTGAAAATGAAAACATCGAAATTTGGTGTAGAAAAGCTCCGAAGATATTTTATAACAGCCGGGAAGAAGCATTATTGTCCGGGTACAGCGATTTTTCTGAGTCTGATATTTGTCCGGTTACTAAGCGCGTTTACAGATTGGCCGGATTAAGAATGGATGGGAGATCGCTTTATCTTAAGATGATCGGATTAGATAAATTATCAGCCATAAAATCGGTAAAACTTAAACTGTTATCTGAGTTCGGGAACGAACTGGAAAAAAGTTTAAAAGAAGCTGATTTGATTATATCGGCTTTAGGGTATACAATGAATATGATTCCCGGCTTTTCTCAAAACGGTGAAAGACTCAACTTTTATGGAAGGTCAACCGGTATTTGGGTTAATGAAAAATGCCAGGTTCTTGATGAAAATGGAGAAATCTTCCCGAATTTGTATGCTACAGGAATGGCAACAGGATTTATTCCATCAGGCGAATTGGGTGGTGAATCTACATTCACAGGCCAAACCAATGGTGTTTGGTATTATCAGAATGTTATCGCAGAAATGATTTTGTCTGACTTATTTGACACTTATAATGAAACTAAAAAACATGCGTAAATGAATTGGGAAACATATATTGCACTTGGAGATAGCATAACATTCGGAGCGCGAACTTATTTGAGTTATCCGGAAAGAATTGGGAGCAATCTGAAAAATACATTGACAAAAGACTGGAATGTCATTAATATTTCGCAAAATGGTTTCCGGGTAATTGATTTAATTCGATTACTTGATAAAGACTATGCTTACTTATCTGGCATAAAAGCGGGGGTAACTACCATCTTGATTGGAACTAACGATGCCAAGACCGGGACTTCCGAAGATGATTTTAAACTGGTATATGATTTACTGGTTTTAAAGGCGAAATTATTTACGCAGAACGGTAATGTCATTCTAATTGAAATTCCTGAATTTCCTGTAGGAATTATGTATCCATACAATTTTGAAATGAATGGATCGATCTCTGTTTTTAATGGTGTTATTCGTGATTTGGCAGCCAGTCACGGTATCCGGTCTTTCCGGTTTCAGCTGGATGCTTGTGATTTTACTGACGGAGTGCATTTGAATAATAGTGGAGTAGCAGCTTGTTCCGGTCAGTTGAGTGATTTTATATTGAAGGATAAAGGAATTTAATTGGCTAGAATCGTTTTTATTACCTCGAGATTTCCGTTTCCGGCAGAGAAGGGCGACCAATTACGCGCTTATTTCCAGATTTTGGATTTAGCCCGGAATCATGAATTACATGTAATAAGTATAAACGAAACAGATATCTCAGAATCTCAACGGGCTGCCTTGTCAAACTGTGCATCGGTTTCGGTATTTCAAATTTCCAAAATGAAAAGAATCTTTAGTCTATTTAAAGCTTTTTTTACAAAGATTCCGTTTCAAATTGGTTATTTCTTCGATTCGAGAATAAAACAAAAAGTTGAGCAAAAGATCCGTGAAATACGGCCCGAATTTATTCATTGTCACCTGATCCGCTGTTCTGAATACGTTAAAGACCTGCATGGAATTTCAAAATCTTTGGATTTTATGGATGCCTTTTCGCTGGGTATGGAAAAACGCAGGGGTATCACAGAAAACATTTTGAAACGCTGGGTTTTTGGATTAGAATCCAGTAGATTAAAAATGTATGAAACACAAATGTTTTCTGTTTTCGATAGCTTTTGTGTTATTTCTGATCAGGACAGAAATGAATTAATCGGAAATGGTACAAAAACGTTCGAGGTAGTTCCGAACGGAGTAGATTTTTCAGTGTTTTTTCCGAAGGAAACCAGCAAGAAGTATGACCTATGTTTTATGGGGAATATCGCTTATCCTCCTAATGCTGAAGCGGTGCGGTTTTTAGTTGAAAAAATATTTCCGGCATTACTACTAATCAGACCAAATACAAGCTTGTTAATTGCAGGGGCAAATCCGCCAGAATTTATTCGCGGTTATGCCGGAAAGAACATTACAGTTCAAAGTTATTTCGAAGATATCAGTGATGCAATTGCTGAATCCAGAGTTTTAATTTCTCCACTTATAATAAGTATCGGTTTAGCGAATAAGATCATTCAGTCAATGGCAATGAAAGTGCCGAATATTGTTTCAGTGAACGCTGCAAAAGCGATTGAAGCAAAAGATGGGGGTGAACTTTTAATTGCCGACTCAATTGCTGAATATGTAACTAAAATTTTCCGGTTACTCAATGACCCTGAAATGTACGAAATGCTCTCGGAAAATGCTTTTCACTTTGTAAAGGAACAGTACAACTGGGAAGTAGTGAATAATAAATTGGAAAAGGTGATTGTTGGTGAATATCAGAATAAGAACAACTAAATTTGAGGAATCAAAAAAAGCTCAAATGAAGTTTATCACCGACCGTTTACCTGAAAACAACAACAAACGCTGGTGGATTGTAATCTTGTACAATCTGATTCTCTCAGCACTGCTAAGTATACTATCTATTTATGTTATTTCAGAATACGGCCTTGCGCTGTTTTTTGTTCTGCCATTTATATCCGGATTTTTCCCGGTTTGGTTATATACTTCCAAAAACAAAAAAATGAGAGGTTCTGAAGCTATTGGATTAGGATCGGCTTCCTTGTTTTTTCATCTTTTGTTTCTTATGCTTTTTGCAATGGAAGGGCTGATTTGTATCATTATGGCTTTGCCGATCTTATTACTGTTAACCATTGCCGGTGCCGGAATCGCAAATGAAATCAGAAAGCATCAACGAATTAATCTTCGCAACAGTAATAAACCCTTACTGGGAATAATAGGATTGTTTCCTGTGTTATTGATAACTGATAAATACAATGAACCGGATTTGACACGAGTTACAACTTCTATTGTGATAGATGCAACTCCGGAAAAAGTTTGGGAAAATGTTGTTGAATTTCCTCAGTTGTTGGAACCCGACGAAATGATTTTCAAAGCTGGAATTGCATACCCGATCAACGCTAAAATTAACGGAAAAGGAGTAGGATCAATCCGCTATTGTAATTTTACAACCGGAAGTTTTGTGGAGCCGATCACAACGTGGAATGAACCTGAACTACTTGCTTTTAGCGTTAAAGAACAACCGGCACCGATGAAAGAGCTGAGTTTTTGGGATATTGATGCACCACATTTACATGACTATTTTGTTTCAAAAAAGGGCCAGTTCAAATTAACTGCATTGCCAAACGGAAAAACAAAACTGGAAGGAACAACATGGTATTATCACGACATTAAACCTTCGTTTTACTGGAGTTTTTGGAGCGAATACATTGTGCATAAAATACATATGCGTGTATTGAAGCACATTAAAACAAACGCAGAACGAAAATGAAAATACGAATTATCTATTTCTTTTCCTTACTCTGTTTCGTTCTTCTAGCCTCTGTGCAATGCGGTGAAAAAATGGAACGAAGCCCTTTGAAATGTGCAGAGATCTGTCTTCGAACGGAACTTATTAAGATTAACGCGGCAAAAGACCAAGTAGAAGTGAATGTTGTGCTTAAAAATCCAACGAAAGACACTTTATGGTTTTGGACAACAAGTTGTTGGTCACCACAGAACAGATTGGTTTTTGATAAAAATAAATTCCAGGATTTATTCCGTATTCGTTGTGAGGAAACCATTCCTGAGGTTAATACTGTTTTACCCGGACAGGAATTGGAAATGCCGATTACTCTTCAGATTAAAACAAGAACTAACTGGCTGAAAATAGGATTCAATCTGAATAAATCTGAGCAGTATTATAGTAGAGACGATATTCGTAACATGGATTTTCCTTCAAATTTTTTGGATAAAGGAAAAATCATTTGGGCAGATGCTATTTCTTTGAAATAAACGAATTATTCAAATCCTCGAACGTACAACTAACACTTGTTCCTTTACCACCCTTTCCTTCAATTTCAAAAGATCCGCCAATTTCTTCGCAGCGGTATTTCATACTTCTTAACCCGCTTCCTCCTGAGTTGAGTTCTACCAACCCGTTTCCATCGTCTGTAATTTTCAATTGGATTCCTTTTTTGAATGAACGGATAGTGATCTGAATTTCCGAAGCATTGGCGTATTTCAAAGTGTTTTGAGTGGCTTCCTGAACAATACGAAGTAAATTCAGCAGCTCCAGCGATTTAAAAGTAAGTTTTTCTGTTACTTCATTGTTGATTTTAACCGGAAGAGGGATTTTGCTGCTTAAACTTTCAATACGCTCAACGAAGTCCTGTATCGTACCGTTTTCCAGGTTCATTGCCCAAACGGTGCTCCGTAATTCTGCCATGGTAATTCTTCCGAAATGAATCAATTCGTGCAGTTTCGAATGTAATTGTTCGTTTGTCATTTCCTGGTAAATCATGTGATCTAAAGAAGAAATCAGGTAAGTAAGCTGAGAACCGATATTGTCGTGAAGTTCTCTGGAAATATTCAATTTTTGTTCGTGAAGCTGTTTCTGTCGCAAAAGCTGCTCTTCCTGTTTTGTTTGTGCCAGTTGATGGATTGCCAGTTTGCGTTTATGACGGAAATAGATCACAACTAAAACGATCAATAAGAACAAACAGGCTGAAATGCCGAGCCAAATGGCTTTTTGTGACTCGTTTTCAGCAATCCGGACTTTGCTTTCTGCCAGCTCACGTTCTTTCTTTTCTACTTCGTAACGGGTAAACATTTCTGCAATCACATCATTTCCCTGGTGAACCAGCACACTGTCTTTATACTGATTTTCCAGCTGAAGGTACTTTGATGCTTTTTTGTAATTTTTTCGTTTCAACTCAAGTTCAGCCAGACTTTTGTAACCCAGCATGGTTTGTCGGTATGAATTCGTGTTCTTAACCAAATCCAATCCCTGCAGTAAATATACTTCGGCACTGTCAAGCTGCTTTATTTCCATGTAACAATTGCCGATGTTCACTGAGACAATTCCCGCTCCGGTCTTGGAGTCTATTTTTCTGTAAATAGTGAGCGCCCGTTTGTAATAACCTAATCCCAAATCGGTATTTCCGGCGTTGCGCTCCACAACTCCCAATCCCTGGTAAACCATTGCCAGTTGCTCCGTAGCACCGGTTTGCTCAATAAGTGGAATGGCTTTTTTGAAACTCTCTCTGGCTTGGTCGTATTGTTTTAATTTGCCGTAGCAAGAACCAATATTTCCATAGTTCGTTATGAGAATGGGAAGATTGTTTTCTTTTTCTGCCATTCGTTTCACATCCAATTGCATTTTAAGTGCTTCTTCAACATAACCGGTTATTTCAAGTAAGTTGGCGCTATTGATGTACAATTGCATAAGATATTGATCGGCTTTTATCTTTCGTGCCAGTTCAATTGCATGATTGTAGGCGTGTTGTGCTTCTTTGTAGCGGGTTAGTTCGTAGTATGCGTTTCCAAGTTTCGATTCGGAAGCAATAATTCCTACAGTATCTTTTAGTTTGGTCCTGATTGCAAGTGCTTTCTGATTCAATACAACGACTTTCGGGAAATCACCGTTCACCAGGTACGGCATGGAAAGATCATTGTACGTACTCGCCAAAAGGGCTTCGTCTTTTAAAGTTTGTGCGGTAAGCAGCGATTTTTCACCGAAACCAATAGCTTTTTTCGCGTCCTTCTGACAGTAATAGTAAGTAAGATCATTCAACAACCGCACTTTTTCGGTTCCTTTTTTCGTCGGGATCAATAGTTCCATTGAATCGAGCTGCTGTTGTGTTTGAGCCGAAATTTGAAGGGTTAACAAGCCGAAAATCAATGAAAATAAATAGCGCATGAATAAGAAATGTTTCGTTTTCTGTTTTCGAAGATAGCCATTTGGCGGATTTATCGTAGAATCGCTCATAGCTGAAAGAATAAATGCTGCGGATTTTCCGAGCACCATTTATGTGTAACCCGTTTCTTCAGAAAGCCTTATTTTAGAACAATTATTCATTCCTATGAAGCAACTGAATCTCACACTTTTTTTATTTATTAGTTCTGTCTCTCTTTTCGCTCAGTCTGACCAAAAATGGTTTAGCTATTGGAATACAGATACCACACTGCTTGGTTTTAAAAACGCCAAAGGTGAAATTCTTACAGAACCTAAGTTCATTATGGTATCATGCAGTGATTTTGAAAAAGTTTCAGGCGTTGTGGAGCAGGTTTCTGAAGATGAATACAAAACCTACTATTTAAAGAGTGACGGTACCAAATTTGCAGAAGATTCCGTTTACTTTTTCGATGCAGCCGCGGATAATGAAAGTGAAGGCTATATCCGCTTTAAAAGTCCGAAAACAAAGAAAGTTGGATTAATGGATGTAAACGGGAGAATTATTCTTCCTGCCGTTTATGACGAAATGAAACCAGTTGAATCTGGGTTCGTGCGTGCCCTGAAAGGAGCGAAAAAAGATTTTTGGGAGGAACACGAAGACGACGGCTGCGGACATTTTAGCTGGGTTGGTGGAGAATCACAGCTTATTTCCATAGAAAATAGAAAAGTACTGAGTTCGAAATTTCTAGTGGACAAAAAAGGAGAGCATATTTACGAAGGTTTGGATTATTCAACCTTCGAAAAATCGAAAAAACCTTCAACTGATTCTTTGAGAATGAGTTTCAAAGCTAAACGCGGAGGATATATTTCTTTCATGAGCCTGGACAAATCATTTGATCAATGGGTTAATCAGAATTTTTTTCAACAGCCAAATGAACTGCGGTTTCAACAGATCGTTGCGGATAGTTTAGTATTGTGGGTAGAAGATGAAGGCTGGGTAGCCATTTCAAAAGAAGATTTGTTTTTCGACAAAAAAGAAGAGTTGCAGGCTTTCTTCGAAATAATTAATTCAAAGAAATATGTACAATTCAATTCTGCAGGAGATTTCTTTTTATACGATTTCAGCATGTTCAAAAAGTACTATACCAGTTGTATGGAATTCGATACACCACATTACCCGTATTACGAAGTAGTTGTAACCAATGAAGAGCCTAATGAACAAAGCCATTTACATTTTCTGAGAACTGACAAGGGCTGGCAATTGGTGTGCTTAACCTTGAGATAGAACCAGGGAAATTATCGTTGAGCGTTTAGTTAAACTTCGGCAGTGTGAATGTCTTTATTTTTTCATCAATGAACATGAGTTCACCGAGTTTAACAGAAAAGGTTTCTTCACCTGCCTGAAGTAAAATACTACTTTCAGTTCCTTCCAATGTCAATTTTTTATTGATCTCTGCTTTTCGCAAATTAGGATCTTCAAAACCTTTATTTTCGAGTGATTCACTTGTACTTCGTGAAAGAATCTTCGTTTTAATTGCTTCTAATCTCTCATAGTAACGTTGAAGGGAAAGTTGACGGTTAGAATCAGAGAAATTCTTGAAAAAGCTGCGATAATCAGCTAAATAACCATTCATAAATTCAAAGGAATGATAATCAGGTGTCAACTTGTCTGCAAATTGATATAACAAATCGTTGTCACTGGAATTAACGGCTTCCAAAAATGCTGCTGCCAGTTCGGTTAATGATTCATATCCTGAATTGGTATAGGTAATATTCGCCTGACGTGAATCTCCGTTAGCAGATAAATAAACATAATCCTGGTTTACTCTTGCTAATTTCTCTCCTGGTTCAAATTTAGTCTGAACAAAATCGTAAATAAATTCAGTTTGAACGTTTTCTTTTCTGTTTATCAATGCTGCTTTACCATTTCGAAAAGCGCAATACGCATCCAGATCGAAAAGTTGAATAGTGTCGGCCTGGATCGAATCAAAAATGACGTTTCCATCGTAAAAATACCAGGAGTTCGATTTTTTGCAAAGCCAGGCTTCTTGCCCCTTTGTTTTCCGCATCCATGGTAATATTTGCGAGAATTGCATGGGTAGAATTTCCGTTAAGCCCAAATTATAAACACCTTTTTTGTTATCGGAGGAGACCATGAGGTATTTTCCCATATAGAATCCTTCACATTTTCCATTTGGGATGGTGATTTGAGGAACAGAGTCCGTTTGATCAATTAAATGTAGCACAGATCGTTTGTAAGCAATAATCGGATAGCGAACCTCTTGTTCTGACTCGAAAAACGACTGAGGTGATGGAATAATTCTGAGTGAATCGAATTTGTCTTTCAGAAAAACCGTGTTATCTAAACGTCTTAGTTCCCATTGATTTTTAACTGATTTAAAAGCAATTAGTTCGTTCGCAGCTTGAATTTCTTTCGGTCGGCTAATCTCCCATGATAGAGCGTCTTTCGGAAAAACAACAATCTTTTTCTTTGTCCAGCCAATTAGCGTTTCTCCTGCGTTCGACAAAGAATCAAAGATTGGCGACACCATTTTTGCAGTTTCATACTGGTAGAATCCGATTTTTTCGTCCTGAGAGATTGTGAATAAGGTTCCTTCCGGGCCCGGTTTCAAGAATTCGGTCCTGTAAAGTTCAATTTTCGTGTATTGCAATGGAATAAGATACTTTAGATCACTAACCGAATAGATTCCATATTTTCCGTTTGAGTTAATGATAAACACTTGTTCAATTTTGGTTTCCAGAATTTCGGTTAATCCTGTAATCGAAGTAAGATAATTATCGTTTTCCAAAATAAATAGCGTTTGTATGTCCTGGAAATCAGTCGCTCCTATGGTGCTTCGGGGATTGTAGACACCATCGTTGTATAGCAGATGAATGTATTTGTATTTTACAGGAATTAGAAGTTTTTTGTTCGGGAGCGTGTAAAACCCAACACTATCGTTCCGATACACATAGGCGATTTCATCTTCCTGATTGAAATTTATTTCGGTGTAGATCGGCGGAATGATCACTTCATTATTGGATCTTTTTCTAAGCCCTATTTTGTTTGTTTCTCCGAATACTTCATAAGCAGAATAGTAAGAGGGTGGGGCATCGAAACTACCATCACTCGTTGACATTGAATTCTCATCTTCCTGTGCAAAGGAAAAACAGCTGCAAAGCAAGAATAGCATTACGGTGGTTAGATAACAGCGATGATTCATTTTCTCTAGTTGAAGTTTAGTTTACACAGCCAAATTAAGAAAGCTTCTTAAATTTTCTTTTAAGAAAATCATTTAACTTTCTTTTTCCAATTCTAAATTAACTCTTGTATCTTTGTACCGTCGCTGTGCGCCTATGTTAAAGCTTTGGCGTAAGCATAAGCTAAGGCACAAGCGATACAAAACTTTAGGGGTGCCCGTTGCAATACGGACTGAGAAATACCCTTTGAACCTGATGCAGTTTGCACTGACGTAGGGAAAAGTTAATGAAAACAGTCTGTGTTGTCATTCCTAAAGTACGTATATTACAGTTTTAGAAATGACAATATCTCTAAATAATCAGATTGTAGAAGTGGAATTGCACACAGTGCTTTCCAACCTTGTTTCCCAACAGTTAGGAGAAAAACAAAATGGCGTTGCAGTTGCTGTTAACGGACAGGTAGTTCCCAGAACTTCGTGGTCTGAAGTGATTGTGAATGAAAACGATGAAGTATTAATTATTAAAGCTACTCAAGGAGGATAGCTTTCGGCCACGGCGGACTTAGTATTGTTGAACGTGGATTTATCTCACCCTTTGGAGGCGATGTATTGAACCGGCCGAAATTGGGTTTAAGGGGAAGGCATTGAAATAATAGAAACTCAATAAGAAATATGAAAAAAGCAGATCAAACACCACAGGAAGGAAGCATCACAATAGGTGCGATTTCAGGATCAAGAAAGGTTTATGTACCTGGTAAAATCCACGATATTAAAGTTGCAATGCGTGAAATTACGTTGACACCAACAAAGCACGCCAACGGAAGAGTGGAGGAAAATGCTCCGGTTACTGTTTATGATACCGGTGGTGCTTACACGGATGACAACGTTGTTATTGATGTAAAAAAAGGACTGCCTCGTTTACGCGAACAATGGATTTTAGATCGTGGTGATGTGGAAGAATTACCTGATGTAAGTTCCGATTACGGAAAAGAACGTAAAAACGACGGAAAATTAGATGAATTACGTTTTGAACATATCAGCAAACCACTTCGTGCTAAAGCAGGAATGAATGTTTCCCAATTACACTATGCAAAACAGGGAATCATTACTCCGGAAATGGAATACATTGCTATTCGTGAAAACCAGCGCATTGATGAATTAAAATCGCAGTTGAACGGAAGCTACGAAATGCTTACAGCGCAGCACGAAGGAGAAAGCTTTGGGGCGAACACTCCAAAAGGATTTATCACTCCTGAATTCGTGCGTGATGAGATTGCCGCCGGACGTGCAATTATTCCAAACAATATCAATCACCCGGAATCTGAACCAATGATTATTGGCCGTAATTTTCTGGTGAAAATCAATGCAAATATTGGTAATTCAGCAGTAACATCTTCCATTGAGGAAGAAGTTGAAAAAGCCGTTTGGGCTTGTCGTTGGGGTGCAGATACCATTATGGATTTATCGACCGGAAAGAACATTCATGAAACACGTGAATGGATTATCCGCAACTCTCCGGTTCCAATCGGTACAGTTCCAATTTACCAGGCTCTGGAAAAAGTAAACGGGGTTGCTGAAGATTTAACCTGGGAGATTTTCCGCGATACATTAATTGAGCAGGCTGAACAAGGAGTTTCTTACTTTACGATTCATGCCGGAGTTTTATTGCGTTATATTCCGTTAACAGCTAAACGCGTTACCGGAATTGTTTCGCGAGGCGGTTCAATTATGGCAAAATGGTGTTTATCTCACCACAAAGAGAATTTCCTTTATACACATTTCGAAGATATTTGTGAGATCATGAAAGCTTATGACGTGGCATTTTCGTTGGGTGACGGGCTTCGTCCGGGATCTTTGACCGATGCAAACGATGCTGCGCAATTTGGTGAGTTGGAAACTCTGGGAGAACTAACGAAAGTTGCCTGGAAACATGATATTCAGGTAATGATTGAAGGCCCGGGGCACGTTCCGATGCACATGATTAAAGAAAACATGGACAAACAGTTGAAAGAATGTCACGAGGCGCCTTTCTACACACTTGGACCATTAACAACAGATATTGCGCCTGGATATGATCATATTACTTCGGCAATCGGAGCAGCAATGATTGGCTGGTTCGGAACTGCCATGTTGTGTTATGTAACACCAAAAGAACACCTGGGTCTACCAAACAGAAAAGACGTAAAAGACGGAGTGATTACTTACAAACTTGCGGCACATGCTGCCGATTTGGCAAAAGGACATCCAGGATCACAATACCGCGATAATGCTTTGAGTAAAGCACGTTTCGAATTCCGTTGGGAAGATCAGTTTAATTTATCCTTAGATCCGGATACTGCTCGTGAATTTCACGATGAGACTCTACCGGCAGAAGGAGCTAAAGTGGCTCATTTCTGTTCCATGTGCGGACCTAAATTCTGTTCCATGAAAATCACGCAGGATATTCGTGATGCAGCAGAATCAGGAATGTTCGAGAAATCGGAAGAATTTAAAACAAAAGGAAGTCAAATTTATTTGTAATGTTAATTGTAATCTCTGATCATCAGTTGTATTTGCGCGAATCTGCAGAGATCAACCGCTTGTTTGAAAGCGGGATGGAACTGTATCATATTCGCCATCACAACATATCAGAAGAAGATTTACGCGGCTTGATAGCTGGCGTTGAAAGCGATTACCTTCCCCGGATTGTTGCAAATCACAATCATGATATTGCACGCTCCATGGGGATTCAAAGATTCCATTTCACCGAAGAAGACCGGAAAAAATGGGAAAAGAAAAAATGGAAGAATCGCTCGGAGACTGAAATCTATTCTACTTCTGTGCATAGTTTGGAAACTTTTAATGAGTTGCCCGACTTTTTTGAGTATGCGTTCATAAGTCCTGTTTTTGATAGTATTTCAAAGCCTGGCTGCAAAGCCGTTCCTTTCGACCTTAGTGAGAGGGATTCTGCAAAGCCAATTAAATTAATCGGGCTTGGAGGCATACATTCTGCCAATATTCATGATGCCATGGATTTGGGATACGACGGATTTGCTGTTTTAGGATCCATTTGGGAAAGTGAAGAGCCGGTGAAGGCGTTTCAGAAAATCCGGAATGCAATGGAAAGCAAAATTGAAGTATAAAATGAACTATGATCGCCCAATTGTATTGAGTATTGCCGGCTTTGATCCAACGGGAGGAGCAGGAATCCTGGCAGATATTAAGACTTTCGAGCAGCATCAGGTGCTTGGAATGGGAATTCTTTCTGCAAATACCATTCAAACAGAAAACGATTTTAAAGCTGTTGAATGGGTGTGTTTCAATGGAATGAAAGCTCAAATGGAGCCGATTTTTAGTAAATACGATGTAAAGGCCGTGAAGATTGGAATTGTAGAAAATCTCGAAGTATTGAAACAAATCTGTTTGTTCATTAAAAACAGACAGAGTAACTGCAAGATCATTTGGGACCCTGTTATTGCTGCTTCTTCAGGGAAAGTACTGCATAAAACAATAGAGCGTTCGTTGCTGGACGAAATTTTGGAAAGGATATTTCTAGTTACTCCGAATACGAATGAAGCGAGAATACTGGGGAATAACGAGGACGAAATTGAATCGGCTTTTTCATTAAGTGAAAATTGTGCTGTTCTTCTGAAAGGCGGACACAGTTCTGTGAAACTTGGGTTGGATTTGTTGATCGAAAAGAAAGCAGCAACGGAAATTGTGGGTGGAGAGGGAGATTTTTCTGCTAAACATGGTTCAGGTTGTATTCTTTCAGCGGCTATAGCCGCTAATTTATCGTTGGGTAATTCTCTTGTGGAATCATGTAAATCCGGCAAACAGTATATTGAAAACAGATTAAAAAGTAATTCACATTTATTAGCTTATCATGTTGCATAGAGTACAATATATCTCACAAGGTCAAACAGTTGATGAGCAGAAGAAAAACATTCTCGATGCCCTTGAGGCTGGATGTAAATTCATTCAGGTGCGCTATAAAAATGGTACAAAAGAGGAAATTATGGAAGTTGCACAACAAGCCCGAAACTGGTGCAATCAGGCAAATGCAACATTGATCATTAATGATTCTGTTGAATTAGCGTTGAAAGTTGCCGCTGATGGTGTTCATTTAGGTTTAGACGATATGTCGGTGAAAGAAGCAAGAGATTGGCTTGGATTCGACAAAATTATTGGTGGAACCGCAAATACCCTGGAAGATGTTTTACAGCGAATTGAAGAAAAATGCGATTATGTTGGACTTGGACCGTTACGTTATACTGAGACAAAAGAAAAATTGAGTCCGCTTTTAGGTTTCGAAGGTTACCAAAGAGTAGGAAAGGAGCTTGAAATACTTGGTTTATCCATTCCGATTTATGCAATTGGAGGAATCGTTGGAAATGATGTGGAATTACTTCGAAAAACAGGAGTTTATGGGATTGCTGTTTCAGGAATGATTACCAATTCGACCTCACGAGCCAAATTAGTTAGTCAAATTGAAGAAAAATTGAATTATGCTTAAGATAGCAGATAAAGAGTTTAAGTCGCGTTTGTTTTTAGGAACCGGAAAATTTGGTTCTTCTTTGCAAATGGAGCAGGCTGTTTTAGCTTCGGCTTCCGAATTGGTGACAGTGGCATTGAAACGCGTTGATCTGGAAACGGAAACCGACGATTTACTATCGCATTTGAAACACAGTCATATAAATTTATTACCAAATACTTCGGGAGCAAGAAACGCTAAAGAAGCCGTTTTTGCTGCACAATTGGCACGCGAAGCAATGGAAACGAACTGGCTGAAACTCGAAATTCACCCGGATCCGAGATATTTGCTTCCGGATCCGATTGAAACATTAAAAGCAACTGAAGAACTGGCAAAACTGGGATTTGTGGTTCTGCCCTACATTCATGCTGATCCGGTTTTGTGTAAACGCCTCGAAGATGCAGGAACCGCTGCTGTCATGCCGCTTGGTGCTCCGATTGGAACGAATAAAGGACTGAAAACCCTCGATTTTCTGGAAATAATCATCGAACAAAGCCGTGTTCCGGTAATTGTTGATGCAGGAATTGGTTCACCTTCTCATGCCGCGCACGCGATGGAATTAGGTGCAGATGCTGTTTTGGTAAACACAGCGATTGCCGTTGCAGGAAACCCGGCAGAAATGGCTTTAGCGTTTAAAATGGCGGTAGAGGCGGGAAGAATGGCTTATGAATCAGGTTTGGGCAGTGTTTCCCGTTCGGCAAGTGCTTCCAGTCCGCTTACAGGTTTTTTGAATTTATAAATCATCCATCTCCCCCTTTGGAGGGGGATTAAGGGGGAGGGCTAAAGAAAAAGCGAACATGAGTTTCACAGAAATATTCAGCAATACAAACTGGGACGAAATAAAGTCTTCGATCTACGCTAAAACAGCGCGTGATGTGGAGCACGCTTTGTCATCTAAAAAACGAAACTTAGAAGATTTCAAAGCATTGATTTCTCCTGCCGCAGAACCGTACTTGGAACAAATGGCAAAGCAAAGTCATGAGTTAACAAAGAAACGTTTCGGGAAAACCATTCAGCTCTATACGCCCATGTATCTGAGCAACGAATGCAATAATATTTGCACGTATTGCGGCTTCAGTTTCGATAATAAGATCAAGCGTAAAACACTGACTGATGCAGAAATTCTGCAGGAAGTTGCTTACCTGAAAGAAAAAGGATTTAATCATATTTTGTTGGTTACCGGTGAGGCGAATCAGACTGTTCACATGACCTATTTTAAACATGTGATGGAATTGATCCGAAATGAATTTGCGAATATTTCTATCGAAGTCCAGCCTTTAGATACGGATGAATATGCTGAATTGCACGAAGCCGGAGTTTACTCCGTTTTGGTTTACCAGGAAACGTATCATCAGGATGTTTATAAAGCATACCATCCGAAAGGGAAAAAGTCAAATTTCAACTACAGATTAGATACACCGGAACGTTGCGGTGATGCCGGAATTCACAAAATTGGTTTGGGAGTTTTACTTGGTTTGGAAGATTGGCGCACAGATTCGTTCTACTGCGCTATGCATTTAGACTTTTTACAGCGAAAATACTGGCAAACAAAATATTCTATCTCATTTCCGAGAATGCGCCCTGCAGAAGGAATTATTGAGCCTAATGTTGTAGTTGGAGATAAAGAATTAGTTCAACTGCTTTGTGCATACCGGTTGTTGAACGAAGATGTTGAACTTTCCATTTCTACCCGGGAATCGGAGAACTTCAGAAATCACGTAATTCCGCTTGGAGTAACAACTATGAGTGCCGGATCAAAAACAAATCCGGGTGGTTATGTGGTTGAACCTGAATCACTGGAACAATTTGAAATTTCAGATGAAAGAAGTGTGGAAGAAATTTCCGAATTGATCCGGAATGCCGGTTACGAAGCTGTTTGGAAAGATTGGGACAGAAGCTTCTTTTCACCTAAACAAGTTGAGGAAGCTGCAAATGTTTAGCCCAAACGAATCGAAACGATACACCAAACAAACCATTTTAGACGAAGTTGGTTTGACGGGACAGGCTAAATTGAAGCAAAGTCGTGTTTTGGTGATTGGTGCCGGAGGATTGGGTTGTCCGCTGATTCAGTATTTAGTAAGCTGTGGAGTAGGAACTATCGGAATAGTTGATTTTGATATTATTGAGCATTCTAACCTGCATCGTCAGGTTTTATACGGGCCTCAGGACGTTGGTAGAAAAAAATCGGAGGTCGCAAAAGAACGATCACTCGCTCAGAATCCGGATGCTGTAATTGAAATTTTCGATTGTGCGTTGACGGATGAAAATGCCGAGGAACTCATTTCACCATTCGATTTGGTTATTGACGGCTGCGACAATTTCCTGACACGCTATATTGTGAACGATACTTGTGTTAAGCTGGATAAATCCCTTGTTTACGGAAGCATTCTTGGTTTCCAGGGACAACTTGCCGTTTTCAACCACAAAGGCAGTAAGAACTTACGTGATTTATTCCCCGAACCTCCGAATGCAGAAGATGTTCCTAATTGTTCGGATAACGGAGTTTTAGGTGTTGTGCCCGGAGTTATCGGAACGCTTATGGCAAATGAAGCTTTGAAATGTATTCTGGAATTGGAGGTTGGAGTTAACCGGTTTCTGGTTGTCGATTTACTGACTCTAGAAATGACAAAGCTCAAATTTTAGAGTTATCGATTTTTCTAATTAATTTAGAACAACTGAATCCCTATGAAACTACCTTTCTTCCTTTCCTTTCTAATTTTGTCTTTCGCTTCTTTCGCACAAGATTCAACTATGGTTCTTCCTCCAAGAAATCAGCAGGTTCTGGATACTGCGATCAAATATGGCAGAACTATTTCTCCGACATACGAAAGTGCTGTTTGCACCGAATTCGTGATTGGCGTTTTGGAACATTTTACTCCGTTAAGCGAGGAGGATGTGGTAAATATTCGTATAGACCAACCACGAAAAGATCTGAATACTGTTTACGGTTGGATGGAAAATGGTTCTCCCGAGCCAAAAGGAGTTTACAATGTTTTAATTTCCAATAAAAAAGGCGATCCGGTTGACGATTGGTCAAAAGTACTTCCGGGCGATTTTGTTCAATTCTGGTACCCGCGCTCATGGGGACATTGCGGAATTGTAGATCATATAGATTGGAAAAATAATGTGATGTTTCTGCATTCGTCTTATCCAAGTACCGATGGTTATGGCGTTCAGCCGTTTATCATTCCGGAATATTGTTATTTTGTTAGATTGAAGTAAATCGGTGAACCAAATTGTGAAGTGATTGTAAGAAGGTTCAAATTCATTTTATGAAACACTTATTGATTGCCTCATTTTCAATTTTCCTTACACAAATTCAAGCTCAAACACCAGCGATTGCTCATAAAAGCCATTCAGGAACTGCAGTGAATTATTTCATTGATCCGAATTCGAATTTCGGTGAAATTTATATGCCGCCTGAAATTTATAAAGAAGCCATAACTGAAAATTTTGTTCATTGGGAGCTTCTCGACGATTCTACTATTGTAAAGCAGGTTACAGATTCTAATCAGCGGGTTATTTCAGTTGATTACATTACAAATAAAGACAAACTTAGTATAGATTATTTCAAGCATCAATTCGATATGCAGCAACAACATCTTCGCGATTCGATATGGTATATTGAATATGAAAAAAACATGAAGGAACAAAAAACCAACGAGCAAATTCTGATTGTATCGACTAAACCCGGGAATCCATCGTCACCCTCATTCTTGCTGATCTTTTTCGCCGTTTCAGCCGTTGGAATGATCATCATGCGTTTGTTCCGAGACAAGACTACAGTTGTAAGTTGATTTAGGAAATAAAGAACAGTGGTTAATATGCAGGAACGTTTCAAATTAATATTCATCGG
>CAMLIF010000071.1 GCA_946479985.1 uncultured Flavobacteriales bacterium | reverse complement strand
CACACACGGCAACTCTGGCACGACACAGACCTGCACTAAAGACACGCCGGAGGACTCTGGGGTCGCAGAGATCGACTTATAGCAACAGACAGATAGAGTCTGGTAGTGTGAAGATAGTCTACGAGTTTACTTTTGGTGGGAGTAGGGGAACAGGGCTTTGCATCAAAAGCTATCGCTTTTTCTTATTTAGCGCAGGGTTGGGTTCCCCTCGCAGCGGACTCAGCAACTTGCACGTATTCTGAAACGGGGCAGTTACCAAAATACCACTTGAACAACTTAATCTTTGGATTACTTGGCAAGTTGGAATTCCGGTTCTAAGTTAAGAACCGGAATTTTTTTTGTAATATGCATCGAGATTATTTGTTCGTTGTCTGCCAGATAATTGGAACGAATATTTTGGAATAATTATTATTATCCTCAGCTATTCTTGATTCGTGTCTTGACTGACAGAAATGTAAAAAATCGTTTCTAACGAGAATAACTAAAAAAGTATTAATGTTTATTGTGTAGGTTTGATAATAGTTAGACGTATCTTCTTCATTGAACTCTTCCCAGACTTCAGCTTTTGATTCTTGAATTAACTCTTTTAGATCAAAACAAAAATTGTCTTTTTCATTCCCCAAAGTTCCGATACAATTATCTAGCAAGCAATTAAATTTGTAGGTTGGAATAAAAACATTTTCACATTTTAAACCTTCACATTTCTTTCTGCCTTTTAACGTGTCTACAAGAAAATACTGGAATTTACCTAACGAATCTGTAACGATTACTACTGCAGGCGATTTAATTTCAACCGTATCTACTATGAACATTTTTGCTGTAAGTCCATTCTCGCAAAGTTCTTTTTGTTGAGCAACTGATTCAGTACAAATCATTGTAAACAAAAGACAAAGCAAAATGATTTTATTCAAAAAACAACTATTCATATACCATCTTCTGATTCGTTTAAATATAGCTGTCCCATTCCTGAGCCACCATGTCCAGAAGGTTTTCTCCAATTTACTTTTCCTGTACTAAAATTTGTTGGCGCAGTACCTTCTTGATGTGGCGTTGCTTTATCACCAGGTGATTTCCGCGCCAATTGTAAATCTGATGCTGTTTCAATTGGATTACCTATTCCAGCGTAGCTAAGCATTCTAGATATATTACCTAAAGTAATGAATGAACTATTATTAGTACTTCCATCTTCCATTAGACCTTCAGTAAAATGATCTAAACCAAGTGTATGCCCTATTTCATGAGCATAAACATTATGCTCCTCTGAAAATTCGGTATTTTGTGCCTCCACATGATTATAACCATATCCAGATCCAGATAATTGTTGTGTAGTATTACCATGTAAACCCGGTCTTAAAGGAGATGTTTTAAACAAATTTCCTTCACCTGAATTATCTGCGGCGAAAGCAGCATCTCGTGCAGCAGCATCATCATATTCTTTAACTGTTAATTCAAACATTATTGTATAAGTTTCACCTGATCCATCGACATACTGCCACTTTTCTGATTCAGCGTTCCATTTTGCTGCACCTAGATGCGCATTATTAGCATCAACCCCTTTTACAGTATGAATTGTCTGCTTAACGGTAATGGTCTTATTATCGTGATTTACATAAACACCATAGTCCTTACCATCTTGATCAATATATAAAATTGGATTATTACCGAATGAATTATATGGACTCATTCCAGGATATTTTGCCGTTAATGGGTCCAAACTCAACCATCTACCTAATCTAGAATCATAAATTCTAGCCCCAAAATCATAGCTATTCCCATCATCCTTAATCTGGTCGTCTTCTTCCATTCCATTAAATCCAAAACGTCCATCCGGAATTGGAAGCCCTGAGATAAGATCTGTTTTCGTATAGTTTCTTTTTCTAAGTTGAACCCCGAACGGAGAGTAATCGGAACTTTGTAAGATGTCCGCAAGGAAGTAATCTACTCCGCCGGAACCATTGTCATGTGGAATTGGTATATCAGAAATCACAGTTAAGACGTTCCCTAAATGATTAGATAATTCATAAGACCGCTCACCTATTTCATGAACCCAGGCATGCTGATCATACGTCTCATTCTGAGTTCCGAACATAGGTACTTCTTTCTTTAAAACCCCCAAACGGGAGCTTCCATAAATGTAGCGTTCTTTTTCTGCAAAAGCAATCGTCATCGCAGTGTAGTCCACATCCATGTCGTAAGTCGCAATAGTATTTCCTTGCCCGTCCACTATGTAATAAGTAGATACTAACAATCTTCCGAGTCCACCATTGTATACCGGATTCATATCGTAAGTATGTTTCGCAATCCGGTGGCCCATGGCATCGTAATCGAAACTGACACTTTTGTGACTCCCAACAGTTCCGTCCTGTTTCACATGTTTTACCTTGCCATCGGCACGCCATGCAATTTCTGAAATACCTTCCTGAACATCTTTAATCAAGCGGCCTTCCTGGTCATAGCTGTAGTTATTAGCCGTATTGATAGTTGCACCGGATGTGAAGGACATGTTATCTATATCATCCGTATAAACACCGGTACCAACACCATCCGTCACTGCATACAAGCGGTTGCGGATCTTTTTCCCCGGTGAAATCTCATCATACTTGTAAATCAAATCGTCAATCGTATTGGAACTTTCGTCCTGCCGGACCTGTTCCTCAATATTTCCGCTTGCATCATATATAAACGAGTTACCGTAGACACCTGTTTGCCACGCATCCCATGTATTATAAGTTATATCGAGATTGGTGAAACCGATCGCATTCCGCAATCGGTTCAACTGATCGTACTTGTACCCCATTCCCAGAGGTAAAATATCACGCGTATCTGGGTCGGTTATGGTGGTTACCATCCGCCCTATGTTTCCATTGTACATATCGTAGCTATTTCCCAAAGGACCAATATTCCCCAAATCTGATGATGGGTCCTGATTAGCAATAAACACGTCATTACCCGGAATAGCTCCGGTATAATCGCCCGTATAATAATGCAAACTATAACCGTGCACATCTTTGGCAACGGCATGGTTTACACTTAAGCCATTACCATCTCTTCCAGGATCGCGCGTATCATCCAACGTATTGCTGTTCACACCTTTCATCCAACCCTGAACTGTATATACATAATCTACACCCTGTACTTCCTGATCACCAAGCACCGTTCGAGCCAATGGTCCATGGGCGTAATATTCGTATTCCGCTTCTTTGTCCCACATCGGGTTCAGTTCCAGTTCGTTGTTGGCACTTGCCTGACCATATTCCGGATCAAGTAATGGTGTTGCACTCGTGGTAAACACTTTTGTAATCCGATTATCCGCATCATAGTTATACGCGTGATGCCACTGATCAGCAGACCCAGTCTGGTAATCTACCCGGTGCACATTCCCTGAGATCAAATCGTAATTGTAATCCAGTTGCTTGAAACGATGCTGCACAATTCCGGAAGAAACCCCACCCAGTTTTTTATTATCCTGGATCAGCGTTACTACGCTTCCATGAATATCGTAATCGTAATGTGTTGCATGATCGTAAGTAGCTGGGTTTCCGTCGTAAACAGATTCATAAGTTACATGCACAATGCGTTTGCGCTGCGTTTCGTCATTGAATGAATAGTAAGCACCTAATCCATTTGCGGCAATAACCGAACTGGTTTTATCATAGTAATTGTGAGTTACTTCTTTCCGCGTACTCGGGTTCAGTGTCAACCAGGTATTCAGTTTTGTGTCACTAATCACCGTTGCGATAGTCTGACCACCAACAGTAGCTCCAAAAATGGAAGCAAACTGCACACCGGAACCATTCTCTGTTTTCTCACCGGCTTCTGTTACCCGACCTAAACCATCATAAAGGGTATAACTGTATTTATTCTGTGCTTTTTGTCGGGAGTTTTGACTTACCACAATTCTTCCCAATCTGTCATAGTAGAAACGCGATGTAAATTCATCCGATTGATCTAACAACAAACGCGCATAAGGTTTTGTTTCCGTTGTAAAAGTTCCGGAAGCAAATGAACCACCGAAAGCACCTTTGTAGCGGGAGCCAAATGCAATGGCCTTGATATTCACAGAACTTTGTGTTCCGGAAGTCACCACTCCATCACTCAGGTCTTTTGACAAATGAGTCAATCCTAAAATTTCCTGATTCGCAGGGTTTAATCCCGTAGCTGTAACCCGGTAGAATTTGCCTGCATTACCAACCACATACCCTACCGTATTATCATGGAAATAAACATCGTTGAACGTTCCGGTTGCCGCACCACTCATAGACGTATAAGACGAAGACCCAACCGTGAAATAATTGATTCCGTTGGATGCTCCAACAACCATGACAGAATAATTTTCAAACACGTGAAGCGCATTCATTTGCTGTGCAACAGTTGCAAGGTCAGATGAAATAGTAACCGTATAGGTATTTACTGCTCCAACTAAACTCATACTTCTTAATCCGTTTGCTGTTGAAGAACCACCAACCGTATTTGCCAATATATAGCCGTAATACTCATCTCTAAAACCTATGTCACCAGCTATGGCATTGAATGTACTGGTTGTAAAGCCGCTTGCATCTACTGTTGTGAAATAGTTGTTTCCGGCAGTCATTGCAAAGTGACCACCGTTTGGCGCTGGCTTCGTCCAAACTTTGAATAAGTTATTGATGTTGGCATTCGCAACCGAAGCAGACGGCAAATGCATCTTCCAGGTATTTCCACCATCAACCGTGCTGCGTATTATATAATGATCACCAACTAATGTTCCCATTTGACCATTGGCAAAATGGACATCGTTGTACTTCGGACCAAAGGCATCTTTGATTTCTGACCCGCTTGTTTCCTGCACTTTAAAGATTCGAGATTCATTACCAACCAATACAGCACGTGGAGGCAGAGAACCTGCCACAGCCAACAAATCACCACCCTTCAAATCTTTTCCAACCGGATTGGAAATTGAACGGAATGGCAGAATCAATTGATTGTCTGAATAAAGTACAACTCCATCCTGTCCGAACAAGTAGGTTTTTTCACCTCTTGTCAGAACCCCATACAAATTTTTATATTGAATTCCGGCAGCAATGCTTAATCCAAGCGAGGTGCTGTACTGCATTCTCGTCAGGGAAGTAAGATTGATACTTTCTGCATACCCCTGATCACCCACTAATAATGCTCTGTCAATGGAGTTCGCAACACCATTAATATCTTTTATCACTTCCAGAGGAACCACATAATAACCTACCGTAAGTTCAGTACTCGGCGAAGTTGAAGCATAGCGCAAGAACATTCCGTTATCTCCGGCAGCCAGTAATGGCGTACCAGCGTGCGTGGATGCCGTGATCTCATTAATTGGCGTGAAGTATAATGATGATCTGTTTGTTAGAGTTACCGTTGGCGAACCAGTTGTAAATGCGGAAGTAGTAAACATACGACCACTTTTTCCAACCAATGTCACTTTATCTCCATTCATCGCAATGGCTTTAATCGTTGCAGCAGCAGGCCATAAAGTCATAGAAGTGGTTGTAGCCACGTTCGGCATTACCTGACCACCTGTTATGGATGTCATAGACAAATAATTCAACACCCGGTTTACATCGTCGTATGCCATAATATAAGGGGCTCCGCTGTTCGGATTAATCATAACATCAGAGAAAGCGTAACCCGCATTGGCAGAGCTTAAAATTCCCAATGAATACACGCTCGTAGTCGTGTTGAACTGAACTTTTCTTAACTGTCCGGTTGTACCCAAAACAACGAAGTATTTGTAACCTGTAATTTTACTTACCAGAAGTTTTTTAGGTGTAAACGAAGGGATCGTATAGATTGAAGTATAGGACACTTCATCATCTGCGTTGTTCAGCGTATTCGACTTGAATAGTTGTCCACCCGAGGTAATTCCGTAATAGGTAATGGTTGCACCATCAATCAATGATGCAACTGAAACGAAACTGGTTGCAGTTGGGAAATCGGGAGTTTGATCAATCACCAGTATTTCTCCTGTCGTATTCAACACTAAACGCTGTGTAATATTAGCTGTTTGTGTGAATGCCTGCAATACGGTTGAAGTTTGACCAATGAATCCTAAGTGGGCATTCAAACTTTCTTCTATTACTTCCCAAGTTGTCCCTTTATCATAAGTAACCTGAATAGTTGTATTCCCTCCGTTATTCACTTTCGCAATTCCGCGGTTGGCGTTCAGGAAGTACATTTCTTCAATCTTACCTGTTATACCTGAGATCAACATGCGTTGTGTGTTCGTTGATCCGTCTGCCAATGCAGCAATATTTCCGTCAACTCCACCAACCATTCCGGCATTTGTTCCGTAATAATAAAGCGCATTCCATTCAGCACCGTAAATTGCTTCAGCCGTTTGAGAACCTGTTAACTGGGTAATATAATCAAACGTATTCGTACCATCTGAAAGTGTTAATACAATATCAGAGCCCGACACCCCGCTATAACTTTGAACTACTTTTGCGGCAACAAGAGTTGTTCCAGCAGGTAAGCTTAGTGTTGAAACAGCACCAATAGTTGTTGAAGTTCCAGGAGTTGTAATCTTGAAATAGGTTCCGTTCTTAGCAAGTACTATTAAGTCGCCGCTACTTAGAAGATCCAGATCCGACAAGTCGCCTGTTACCGAATTCCCATAAGTATTCACCAAATCCCATGACACACCATTATTAGCAGTTCTTAAGAGTATACCTCCTGTACCAACTGCGTAACCAACGGTTCCATTCACCATGCGGACTTTGTTTAGATCACTACCAAGTGTGTAATACACACGGCTCCAGTTTGCACCTCCGTTTGTTGTACGGTATAAATAACCGCGTGTTCCCGTTGGTGCAGCGGAGTTAGTCAAATATCCGGTAAGATAACCCACGTTTTCAGACACCATTTGAATAGCCGTTGTATTCAGGCCTGCAGTCAATCCGTTCGGAAGTGTTATTTCAAATATATCCATGTTATCCATATCCGGCATGCTTTGCGCCACCAACTGATTCAAGGAATTGTATTCATATTTGGTTGCCATTCGATGGTTCGTAGTAATGGTGTGTGTTCCGTTAGCACGATCCAATTTGATCTTGTTTAAGATCTCATTTCCGTTCGCTTCCAGATCCAGTTTCTCAACTCCTTCCGGCGGAACTGTTTTGATCAGATTTCCCGCCTGATCGTAGTAATAAAGCGTAAAGTGATACTCTTTCTCATCATAAGTCAGATTCATCGTTTCCACTGCAGACAAACAATGATTGATATATTTTGTACGAATTGCAGTAGTTGTTTCATCTACATACTCATTATAAGCATTCAACGCATTAGAGTAGGCCATATTCGTAATGAATTCGACACACGGATCAATAAATTCCTGTTCAGGAACCACTACATTTGCGGTGAAAGGCACATCAGGTGTACAAGGCGGTTCATTCTCTTTACACAATGTCTTGAGATCCGGAAGAACCGGTTTCTCCATTTTTATGTTCATGATCTCAAATAATGCAGCGCAATAAGCATCCACACAGTAACAGTATTTCTGAGACAGAAATTCCTCCCAGGAAACTACTGAGCTAATAACGAATGGTCCGTTATTATTAATTGACCAGTCATTGAAATTACTCACGCAATCCAGATACTGCTGATAACCTTCTTCGCATGGCGTGCCCCCACCACAAAACTCAACCAAAGTCATTGGCATCGGCAACTCATCTCGTTTGTCTGCAGTTATATAATCATCAATGTATCTCAGATAGTCACGAATACAATCACATTTTCCGCTTTCCACAAAATCTATATAATTCGGGTATAGATTCACAAGAACCACATTATGGTAACCAGCCCAAGCCGAAAGATTGAACGCGTCAATTGCATCTCCATAAGCAATCCATTCATCTTTGCATCCTTCTTCACCTTTTTCAATTCCTTCAGCCTTGTCTTTCTCGTAGTTTCGGGAGAAGAAAACAAGTGGGTCAATCAAATAATCCTTATTATCAATTTTACTATCGAAACCGGCAATGAATTTCAGATAGTCAGAGATATCATATCCCATTCCGTAACGGAAGAAGTCTCTGAATGCAATAGGTTCTACTTTCAACCCGTTTTCCGCCGTCCAATTATTTTGTTTGTTCAAATCGTTCAAAGCCTGAGTGTACAACTTGTAGTTTTCGACTGATTTGTACTCAAATTGCTGCTCAACAACTGTATCGAATAAAGGAATAGTATCAATACAATCATCACAAACACGCAAGGGCAAACATGTTTTCAAACGAACTTCACCTACTTCCGTAGAACCATTGTAATATTCAACTTTGATAATTATTTCATGGTAGTTACTATAATTATCTGCTACTCCAGCCGGCTGGTAACCCAGTATTTGGGTAATGTATTGAAAATCTAAAGACGGAAACTCTGCATGATCAATTGAAAAGGTCATATCACATGTTCCATGTCCTTCTAAATCAACAATTGATAAATCGCCTTCAGTATATTCAGACAGATTAAATCCGTCAAAGTCTGTTGGTAATTGTCCAACTATGTTGTCATCAATTAAGGCAAGATCAATTGTTGACGGGACATCATCTTCTTCTCCCCATTCAAGTAATAGATCTCCAAAATATTCCGGATTGTCATACGCGGTTCCTTCACACAAAGCAGGTGTTGGCAAGTCACAACTTCCTAAAGGAATTCCTGTATTATTCCACATACCCACTGAAGTACAGGTAAAGGTTACCAAATGATTTCCGGCACCATCGGCACATAAGATATCAAATGTATTTCCCTGATTCGCTTCAATAGATGTCACACTTCCAACGGAACCAATGCTTCCTAAACTAAAGCTCGGAGGAGTAATTTGAGAGATCACAAAGTTCCAGACATTCCCGTTATTTAGCTCATTGATCCGGAATGCAGGAATACCTGCATCAAAGACCCATTTCGGATCCGGTGTTCCATAATTTTCGACGGCATAACTCATTGTTGGAGTAAACAAGTCCTCCATATCTGTTCCATTAGTTGAAAAACCGCCTGAACCGAAATTCCCTGATGCTGTAATTGCCTTGATATACACCTCCAGATCTTTTCCAAGGTCACTTAATTCACATACTTCTTCGAACAAACAGCTTCCAATATTAAAAGTGGTTGTTCCTTGCAAATGAACCGGAACAATGGTTCCGATGCCTATTGTAACATTCGCCACCACATCGAAATTGTAAACCCCGGAACCAAAGTAGGTATAACTCAATGAGTGAAATGACTGGATGTCGGCCCACGTAAATACAACAGGTTCACCTACAAGTTTTGTCAATGTAAATGAACCATAGAATGCTGACGGAACTTGTACAAAATTCACTGAAATGGAAGTAGAAGTCATAGTAACCTGATCCCAATCCAATACCGGAACGGTTGTAACAGGTAAATCCATGTTCAATGCGAGAAATAATGCACTGGTGTATTGCAATTCATCGTTCATTGAAAATGTAGTAGCCGATTCCAACAGATTGTTTTGTGCAGCTTCGGAAAGTAAATTCTCAAGGGCGCTTGTTACCGGGCATTGTCCTGTAAGCAAGTACTGCTGATAAGCGACTGCATTCGGATTGTTATCAATCAAATCGGTTGGAGTGGTAAATCGAATTTTCTTATTGATATAGTAATCCTTCGTCCCAACCTGACAAGGTTGAATAGCATTGAAATATTGGCTTGCCGGAATACTTCCGCCCCAAATATTTGTAAGATCAAGGAAATTATGGCGTGCCGGATCAAACTCATCGTTTTGTATACAACCGTTATAACCGTAAAAACCACTTACAGTTAAAGATCTTTTCAGACTTAGTTCGTACTGCTGTTTTTGTTTTTCAGAAAGGTAAAGCTGACGGAAGTATTGCCATTCAGCATCACGGATTGCATCACTTAAAACCATATCCAACGGATCGAAATCATCTCCAAAACGGATATCAGCCGGTGCCGGCGTAGCACCTATCAAATCATTTCCGGCACGAGTAACCATTGCCGCAAATTCCATCATGGAATAAGGTGTACCACTAATCGTGATATAGTTAAAGATCTTACTGTATAACTGGCTGTTCTGAGGGCTGAATGCCGTAGAACTTGAAAGCAGGAATGGGTCGTAAACCGGGTTTGTGGTAAGATTAATAGCATTTATGCGGTCGTCTGTATTTGGAAGAGACAAGTAACCCAAAGGAATAAATCCTGCAGTTATTGCATCGTCCCACGTTGAAGCAGAGAGCATTTTTGCATCAAACGATTCAGAAGTATACGCCTGCAACGGATCGGTTGGAACAGGGACAGTGAACTCTAAACATGTTTTATAAAAGGAGTATTCCGGGTGATACTTCAATAAAGAATATCCCCATGAAGTTTGTTGAAACGCACCAATAAAATCTTCTACATTCGTCAAATACTCCGGATAGGTATAGTATTGTCCTGCTGTGGCATCATAAAACACATCGGTATTTAGAATTCCGAAATCCACAACCGGTAAGGTTCCAGTAATTATTGTCGGACTGCTAAAAGTAACTGCTGAAAGCCACACTTTTGATCTTGTAAGTAAATCTTCGTCGCGGTATTCAGCAACGAATGAGCCATTCTCCAAAAATTGTGGATTCTTCCATGTGGCCGTTCCGGAACCGTTTAACGGAAGAATGTTGTTTGTGTTTAATATTGATAAAGAAAATGTACCAGGATTTACTGACCCGTCGTTTTGTTCGAATTCAGCATATTGTCCTCCGGGAGAAAGATCACCCAACAATATTTTTTCCTGGGTCTTGCAATAAGAAACAGATTCGCACGGAGCTTTACAAACGGCAATTGCATCATTGTAATCTTCCTGGTTACCATTACCGGCAGCCATGAACTCTTCAATTGTTCCTAATGCTGCAACGCACGCATCACAATCTGTTTCCAAATCACAATCTTCGAAATTGGCATTTTCCAAATATTCTTCTTCAAAATCTTCCAGTGTTTTGATACAAGTATTGTATGTAGGGTCAAAATAGCGATCAACATAATAATCAATGGATTCTTCATTCACCGTTAAGATTTTTGTGATCTGATATGTCCCAATCGGAACTGTGATCGTAATAGACTCGGATCTGGTTTGCGGACTAGGTTTGTTACAAAGCAATGAAAAGATAAACGCTCCTGTTCCCGGATCAGTGGTAAATCTTCCGATGTGTTTTTCGTTTAAGGCCGGATCGGTAAGTAATTGACCGCACTCATCACGAATTTCGATTGTCAGATCATACACACAGTTAAAACAGAAATTAACACATGGGTCAGGCATTGGCCCTAAGGTTACAGAATAGTCAAGTGTAATACTGGTTGGTGAACTGAATGAAACCGTTTCATTGAAAACATTCGACATACCGTCCGCCGACAATTGGTTGGATGTAGAAGATTCGTCAACTTTTAAGGCAAATAGATCTGCAGTTAGTGTAACCGCATCAAAATTTTCAGACGGAATTCCTTCTACATTCTCAGGATTCTCTCCTGCTAAAGAAGTAGCAATAACTCTCCCTTCCTGATCTAAATAACTCACACTTACCTGTCCGTTAGGATCAATAATCATGTTCTTTTGATAGTGCGAACTATATCCTACTTCAGAACCAAATAATCTGTCGAGCTGTTCCTGGAACGGATGCGAATAATAGTATTTGGTATCGTGACCACCCAATTGAAATTCATCGCCTACACCTCCCTGTCTTCTGATTCTTCCGGTATTGTCAGGAGTATATTCTACCTGACTGAAAGGAAACTGTTCAGCATCAGGTAACATTCCCTGAACACCATTCAGATCCGGATTATCGGGTGAATAGTAATTCGCTGCACCATTATCCGTTCCCATTGGTTCCGTCGAGATTAAACAAGGATCTCCGGTTGAAAGGTCAAAGTTTTCGCGATTATATGGATCACCAGACGTATTCTGGGTGAAATTCTCATAATACTTCAACGATGCCGACTGGTTGGGATCACTGCAATCCGGATCAATAACCGGAGTGGGTAATACCTGAATTGCCGGTCGGCCCTGATGATCATAAATAGTTTCACCAACAACCGTATTGTTATCCGAATTTATTTTTGTCACCATCTGACGGTTACGCAAACTTCCGTCAAAAAAAGAAACCACTTCTTTTTTCTTTCCTTCTTCAGCATACGAAGTAGAATATTGCCAGTTCTTTTCAACTTCAAAAGGAGTAGTATGGTGGTAAGAATCTGTAGCCGAAACCGTTACCTGATCAAGCGGAGTTGACCAAGCACTGAAAATCAATTTCGTAAGATCCGTATTGTTTCTTCCTACTGCCCGAACACGGTAACAAATGTACCCCCTGTCAAATGCCAATGTTATGGCATAAGACGTATTACTTGTTGAAATACAGGTAGAATTAAACTTGAAATTGACATCCAGGTTGGTTGGTGAAATCGGCGGAGCAAGTAATTGTCCGTAATCGTTTATGTAGACCCACTCCAACTGATATTCCTCTGCCTGTGGAACTACCCCCCAGGACAGGACTAGTTGGTCGTCTACCCCATCACAATCCGTATCGAGGACGAGTTGCGAAGTTGTGGAATTGATTGCAGGTGCGGTACCAACATATGGTGAGAGATCATAAATTCGGTCAATAAATAAGTCTGCCTGGATATATAAATTAGCAGGCAGGGTTGTTACCGCAGAACCGTTTACAATGATGTTGGTAATCTTCATCGAATAACTGCCGAAACCGTAAAAAGAAATGCTGTGTCTATCCTGAAAACTCATAGAATCTCCCGGACTGTCAGAAACATCAACAACTACCGTTGTATCATCCACATGGGTAGTTGTATCGGCATCCGAAAATCTCCGAACCAATAATTCCACCTGAATTCTGCTGTTGGCAAAGATCTGGGGATAATGATGATCTACTCCCAGAGTAATTACACCCTGTTTAAATCGGTCAATATGAGTTCCAAAACTAGTAGATGGCATCGTGACCCATGTTTTTGCCGTAGCAGTTCCCATAACAACAGCCGGACCGCTCGGATCAGTATAGATTTTCCCGGGAGTTACAGGTACAATACCGGCAAAAGATGCCAATGGTGAGAAAATCAGGCTCAACAAGAGCAAACGAAGTGGTAATTTCATCAGTGATTTCATTTGGTAGTTATTCTTGAATCGTGAAGTGTAAACCCTTTTACGGTTGGTGAAAGCGTCCACTGGTTATTTTTGTTTTCAATGAATGAACTACACTCGAACATACGTGTTTTGTTCATATCAATGGTAACAGGCTTATTATAAGTAATGATCAATTTTGGGGTTTCCAACGTTCCATCGTCCATTGTCTCACTGAAGTAATTCGACTCTGGCAAGATCATTTCAATTTTCGCAATGGTAAAATCGGTTGAGTTAATCCAGATCTCTGTAGTTCCTTCTAACTTATTTTTCGGGATCAACAAATAACGGATGGTATTTCCGGTTTGCATGCGCTTGAATGAATATTGATCAGCAATAGTTTTATCCATGAACTTTTTGACATCGATTGCCTGAAACAAGGTGTCTGTTTTAAACAGGGAAACCACGTTCTGTGTAGAATCAACAACCATTTTAATCTGATCGTTTTGGATAACCAAATTTCCCGGAGTTTCTACCCGATACTCATTGCTCTTACCTCTGTAAATAGCCCCCTTATCAGTTAACATCGGATCACCATCAGCCGCATTTTTATAGATTACACGTTGATAGGAAAGCGAATAGCCGTTTTTCTTGTAAACGTTGGAAAGCTTAGAGAATTCCTCGAATACCTTTTCCGTAGAAGTAGTTTCGTAGGTCTGAGCAATTAAACCATAAGAGCTCAAAACCAATAGCACTGTGAGTATTTGCTTCATCATTCCTTTGAGTTATTATCTCGGCTCTCGTTAATTGTCATGATCCCTTTTTCGGTTTCCTTCTTTACACGAACCAGCTTTCCTTCCTCGTCATATTCGTAGAGTTTCGCATAATTTCGTTCATCCAGTTCAGCCATTAAGCGACGTGTTATCGGGTCATAGACATAACTCATCATACTTCCGTCGAAAGGAAAAATACGGATATCGTCAAAGTAGGCTTCCCCATCCGAGCAGACCAATTCCACTGAAATCGCTCCGGTAGTTGAAGCAGTAAACTCTCCTTCTATTCGCTGCCAGCCATCTATAATCTGCCCGCTTGGAAAGAAATCTTCCGCTCCGGCACCACCCGTTACCCTTATCTTAGTGTTGGCATAAGTAGTAACTGCCGATCCACTGGAAATATCTTCTTTCACCCATGCGGATAAAATAAATTGACCGTTGCTTGGCTGAAATGCCTCAATACAATCTTCACATTCTATTTCAGATTCTTCATCTTCACAAGCCATCGTGTTTGGTTCGGCGTTAATAATTAACTCCCCCGAATCTGTGTTGTATTGATTGTAGAATAAAGTTACTGTCAACAAATACCAGTCACCCGGGTTCAGGTCTGTATTCAGCGGACTGAAATTCTGAGTTGTCATCACTGAATCCATAATAGAATCAGGCATAGCTACATATTCGTCACACACACTGGACTCACTTGAGAAAGGTCCGTGTAAACTATAGATATGCTTATTGTCGGGAGTTGACAAAGTCAGGTAGTTGGTAACATTGGTGCCTGTTCCAGCCTGGAATACATAAAATAAAGTTGTACTGTACAATAAGCCAGTAGACGTATCATATGTATAACTTTGGTTAAAAGTAGTATCCTGAAACGTATACGAACACAAACGCATGGCTCCCATACATTGAGCATTCACAGGTAAGGAAATGTTTTCTCCCTGACTAAATCCTGTCAGAGACAAACATCCGATTATTGCTATAAATAATAAACTCTTCATATTCTTAGTTTTGTCCTGTACTAATTACCTCATAAGTCCATGTACTACCAGTGCCGGCTGGTTTGATAATTTTGATTATAGCGAAACAGCCATTCGGGTCTGATACATTCAAGATCATTTCATTGTATACTCCTGTTTCGAAGAAAAAGCGGAACCAATTATCTCCTGACATGGAGACACCACAACTCCCATTAACAGACTCTACTGTCCATTCCAATGCCCCGTTAGAACCACCAACAATAAGACTATAAATATTATATTCCGTTCCTAAAATAGATAGCCCTGTCCCCCCACTAAGCGAAAACAAACAAGTTGTAGAACTCTGAGACGCACATTCAGAAACTACATTACTAAATATTACAGACTCGGCATCCGTTACCTTAATGGCCTTTTTACCCGTGTGTGATTCATTATCAACTATAATAGCCGGGTCATCTACTTTAAAGAAACGATTGTCCATACAGCTCACTTCCTCAGCATCTTCAAAATCTCCCACCGTAATCTCCTTCAGTTTCGTGTTTGCCGCAACTGCACTTGTGAGTGTATTATTAAAACTGAACAAACTTGCAGAGTAGCGACCAAGCGGATCACGCGTTTCCAGCGTCATTCCATTCGGACTAAACTGTGTGACTTCTGAAACATAAGTCCAGTTCTGTCCATTGACATTCCAATTGCCCTGGTTTACCTGATAGTATGGAGAATAAGATGTAAACACTCCGTCTCTTCTGATATTGGTGTTGTTATCAAAATCAGATTGTGCACGACCAGTTAAATGCGTGAACGATTTCACTGGCCTCCAGTTTCCTTTCGTTCCAATTACATACGGATTGGTAGATTGGTAAGCCCCTTCATTGAAACAATTGCAATACGTTCTCCAATTTTGACCGAATTCAATTGCTCCTGCGTTTAATACCTTACTGAATTGATTGTTGGAAATTCCAATTAAAGGATTTGACAAAGAAGTCATACTTGCCATTGAAGTGCCTTGCTTGTTTCGGTAACCAGAACGAATGATCTTCAATTTTGCATTTGCAACCGTTACCGGGCTTCCTTCTTTATCGATCAACACAATTCCGTTGGAATGCTTTTCAGAAACCCAAGCTTTGAAAGCCGTGAAGTTTGTAGCATAAGGGAATGGCTCAACACTTACCTCATCCCCTTCCTGGAAGATATTCTCTGCAGCAGGAATGGTTGTGAATCCGCCACTTGAGAAGCCGGCAACACTGTATTGGAAATTGATATTCTTAGATGCAGGACCCAATTGAGGATATTCCCAATAGGCAGGGTAGTTTAACGAATATACTTTGTCCTCAAAATTCGTTGCAGTTTGAGTAACCAAAACATCACCTGTTTCGGCATCATATGCAAGGTTATTTGTTTCTACTTTTGAACCATCCTGATCTGCACGTGTTGTCTTCAGTATCCCAAAACGATTTACTACTTTATTCAATGTTGCGCTTCTGAAACGGTTTTGTGAAATATCCACTTTCGGGTATATAGAAGGAATAACAATTGGTAGGAAGCCGAGTAGCAAACTGTTCGTATTGAAATCTATACTTCCACCTATTGTACTGGTTTCACTTTCCCTAAAGTCTGCAACAACATCGTACTTTACACCAATTTCAGCCGAACTTACCAAACCATTTGCATTGATCACCTGAACGGTATTGTTCAATTTACCGGCAGAAATACCATCAGAAGTTATTGCATCACTTTGATAGATGTACTCTACTTTCGAGATTGGAAATTCACCGTTCTCAGCGTAAACTTCTTCTCTCTTCGGTTTACCGTGCATATCGTTCAACTCGATCACAAACCCCTGAGTGGCCGTTAAATACTGATATTTCGGCAGCAAAGGAAGAAAGCTATTTGCCGGACGTACATCTGCATCTGAATTATGTACGATTGTAGGGAAGTCTTTTGCAGTATAGAATTCCTTTACAACTTTACCGGTAGCGGTTCTAGTGACATTTGTGCGGGTCAGATCTTTTATTTCAACGCGCGAATACCCAATACTTGGCGATGGGAATTGTGATTCCATAATAGGATCTTCGAGGAATAATTTTTCATCTGTTCCCAGACGTTTAATATTGTTCACTACGTATGGCTGATGCCAAGGATTCTCGTCACCACCTATTTGTGGTTCGTAGGTAGCTACTCCTGATGATGTTCCATCAGTAAGTTTATAGATAAATTCTTGTCCGTATTCATAAGTATCACCGGCAGTACTCATATCACCCCAGTTATCAGACATCAAAATCTTATGTACTCTAGAACCACCGCCGATTTTAGTTCCGGTTGGTTCCTGTAAACGAATAAACGATTTATTCACTACCATATTCGCACAACGACCTTCGTTATAAATTGCTTTATTTGGTCCTGTAAACATCTCTCCAAACGACGAAAACGCCCCAACTACTGAATTTGCAAAATCCATCATTCCCTGCTCAGATCCGTCAGCAACATTTGATGAAGATTCATCATAGATATAACGTGACATCTGTGATCTTCCGAACAGAATAGCTGCTTTCGTAATCGGGCTGTATACAGGAGATAAATCTGCATCTTTCAACTTCTCCGGAAGCAGGGTTATTTTCCCTAAAGACGGATGACCAGGAACATTTTCTATTTGGTCAATTTTTGCCCAAACAGAAACGTAGTCAGCTTTTCCTCTGTCTGCATTATTCATGTTTTCACGGAAATCCATTAAGGCTCTGATATAGATCATTTGCCCTTGAGAAGCGTATTTGCTCAAATCATCACCCGGATCTTTCTTTTCAAAATAAATGGCCATGTTCTCATTCCCTGGTCCGATTGAAACCGATTGGAATTCAGGAGTACCGGTTAGACCTGTCGGGTCGGGAGTTCCACCAACCTGTTCAACAGCCACAATTTTAAACATCTGATTAGCGGGCTTGTGCTGTACAAAACGATAATCATCGGCCTCGTACTCCACCTTTATCTTTCCACCTGAAGGAAGTTTAATATCGGTTAATTGCCATGAAGAGGCATTTATGTTTGCCGTTGCAGCATTCTGATCTGCGTAGGGCCAGTCGGCATTCGTCATTAAGGGGTTCAACGGTGTGTCATCACCTGATGCATTTGGTTTATAAGACCCCCAGCGGTCAACAGCCTTCAAATCATATTTCGGGTTTTCCCCATTATAATTAAAGTGATAGTTACGTGACAGCATCTTATTCGATCCCTGATAGGTAAAGTAAATGTCGGTAAGTGTTAATTTACCATCCTCCACAGTTGAGAGAGGGTCGTCATCATAGTCAATGTGTCCCGGATAATCCTGGCAACGAGTATAGTTGTATTCAAACTCAACCTGCTGAATTGGAGTTGCGTTCGAAAGATTACTGATATTATCGTAATAATCTTTACGCGCATAAAGCGTGATTTTCTTCAAACACTTCATCGCGTTGGCTGTTCCGCCATTCAATCCACCATTTTGGTCAATGGCTGAGTGCCCATCTTTACGAGCTTCCAATTCAAAAACGGCAACATAATTTTTTGTTTCCACCATTTTAACATACCAAAGATCCTTTTCTCCATGAACAATGGAAGCTTTATCATCCGTAAAATCAGTCTTTAAACCTTCATTGTGATAGGCCATGTCTTTCTGGATAGGAGTTCTCCATTGATGATCTGCCACTTTCTCGTAATCAAATTTCACGTAAGTCCCCAAGTCTCCTTGAGAAGGTCCCTGTACATTATCTGCATCCGAATAATCATCACTCAACACAGAAGTTAGCATATAAGAATGGGCATAGGGAGGTGTAATCTGAGAACTGTAATAATTGTCAATTCCTCGCTCGTTATTTACAGTTGCATCGTTACCCCCATAGCCAATAATTCCTTTAAAATCATCTGGGGAAACTTGTCCCGAAGTACCATCCAACGTTTGACCAACTGAAAAAGTGATGTCATTCTGACTGTGATTGTAAGCCGCCAAACCAAAAACATAACGCCTTCCATCCATTCCTAATTGTGTAATTTCAGCGATGTGATGATTTTGAGCACCAGTATAATAACCGCTTTGCAAACTATTCACCCCGAGTCCTGTGAGCATTTCACCATGCGACAAAAAGTACATTTGGTTGTTGGTTCGGATACGTGATGTTCTTTTATTTGTGGTAAGCGGGATGTGATTTGATTCATCCTGCTCCACTTGTTTTTTCAGCTTTGTTAAACCTGGCAGGCCGAATTGAAGTGGGAAATACGCTGTTTGGTTTCCAAAAAACTGGTCACCAACCATTCCGTCAACATCTACAGAGCGTTCGTTCGCTTCCTGAAACGCCACTTCTCCAACAAGATTTGTAGCATCATTTTCAAACTTTACTTCATTCAATGCATCGTTTCTGCTTGACCAAACACCGCTGTTTGAGTTGGTGTAGGAAAATTGCATGTCGGCACCAAAATCAGATAAATTCCCTAAACCAAACTCCAATCCGAATGAACCGGAAACATTATTACTTGAAACCTTTGGATCAAATACATAACCAACATCCGTTCTGAAACCTCTGAAACTTCCACCGGTTCCCTGTGCTTGTACCGAAAACAAGTCATATGTCAATGCGGCTGAAGGCAAATTCAGGCTATACTTAGTAAAACTGCCATCATTATCACGGTTAAAATCCAATAATGCTTTTTCATTGGATTGACCATTATGTAAATAATTGTACCCATAAGCTGGATTTGATTGTGTTTTCCAATCTTCCGGAATCCATTGTCGTGAATAAGAAAGCCCAACTTTGAAAGAAGCATCCAACCCAAACAATGAACCTCCGAGATTTGCACTACCAGAAACTGCAAAACCAAACATGGAAGGTCCGGCAGTTGGTGAATAGTTATGAAGTCCTGCACTATAGGAGCCACCCGCAGTTCCCCTTGGCATAGAAGCATCATCATATTGAGCTATTTTTTCTCCACAATCATCCAGTTTGTAAAATTGCATTGACGATGTAGCACTGTAACTAATATATTGCAGCCCAGCTCTTGAATTCACTGATGATCCAATGGTGGAAGTCAGACTTCTATCTCGTAATTTTTCCTGATTTTCATATTTGGTCTGAAAACTTAAGGATGGTGAAAAAGATGCTCCGTTCTCACTACTTCCTGAAAGTTGGAAGCCAGCGGTTCCCGGAAGACCTAAAAACTTACTGAAAGAATAAGACGGCCCGAAACTGAATTCGGAACTATATCCATTGTAATTACTCCAGTTCACTCCTAAACTAGCGCTCAATGAGCCCTGACCATTGCCTACATTTCCATCGGAAATCTTATATCCAAGTACCTCCAGATAACCTCCGAAATCAACACCTATACTCACCGTTGGTTTCTGATTTATCGTTTTTTCAACTACATCTCCATTAAAATCATCTGGTAAACCCCGCATATTACGCACAATTGCACCCATATTGAGGTTCCATCCCAATCCAACCCAAGTTGCTTCCTGATCCATTGTGATTCCGGAATTGTAGCTAATGTTGATTGGATAACCTTCTACGTCCATCAACGGAATATTATAGGTAAAATCACCCGTAAACGGATCAACCATATCAGAAACACCGATTGGTGTAAACCCCTGAACTTCGGGCTGTGTAGGACCGCCTGCAAACACTTGTGGAGGAGGTAGAAGCGTTGAAATAAAAACAAGCAGCATTGCCCATGCAACTGAACGCGTACTGTTTGTAAAGGTGGATTGTTCTTGTTTCATAATTAATTGAATATGAGTTTTGGTAGTATGGCTTCTCTAAACTGTTCGA
>CAMLIF010000070.1 GCA_946479985.1 uncultured Flavobacteriales bacterium | reverse complement strand
GAAACTCACAGCCGGAATCGGATGAATTACAACCGTAACAGGAGTAGAAGCACTTGTACAACCTAAAACCGTTTGGTTTGCATAGTATGTGCTTGACCCAACAGTGCTGTTTGACGGTGTGAAATTGTTTCCTGTTCCTACCTGATCCAGTAAACCGATACTTCCATACCAAATAATATTCGACCCGCTGGCATTTAATCCGGTCATTGGTTCGTTGAAACAGAAATTAAGATCTCCTGTGATTACCGGCGCTGATGGAATCGAATTAATCGTTAAATCAATTTGATTTAAGGCACTTGTACAACCATTTACATCTGTTTGTTGAACGTAGAACGGATAATATCCAACTGCATTGATTCCTGTTTGGTAATTGTTTCCAACTGCAATCTGGTTGTTTCCGGCTGCATCTGAGAACCATTGAACATTTGATCCTGCTGCTGTTAGGGCTGGTGTTGCCGTTCCGAAACAAATCGTAGCTGAATTTACAACTGGTGCTGCAGGCAGTGCGTTGATTGTAAATTGTACTCCGTGTGCCTGACTCTCACAACCGAAATTATCGGTTTGAGTTGCGTAGTAAGTATAAATTCCTGCTGCAGTTTCAGAAGATAAGAAGGTGTTTCCTGAACCAACCTGGTTTGCCAGGTTCGAATCGTTGTACCACTGAATCGCAGATCCTGTTGCTGAAAGTGCGGATGCGGGTGTTCCTTCACAAATCGTAACATTGTTTGTTGCTGGAATTGCCGGTAAAGCACGAACGGTATAAACCCCGATACTTGAATTACTTCTGCAGCCATTCGCATCTGTTTGCGTGGCATAATAGGTGTAGTTTCCCGGAGTTATTTGCGGACTGAAGAACGAATTTCCTGTTCCCTCAAGATTCGTTAACGCAGAATTGCTAAACCATTGAACCGATGTTCCGGTTGCCGAAATTGCTGCAGCAGGGTCATTGTAGCAAATTGAATTGCCGGTTGTAATCGGATTAGCCGGAAGTGCGTTGATTGTTACGGTTGCCATTTGAGCATTACTCACGCAACCATTCAGACTCTGTGTAGCATAGAAATTTGTTGTTCCAACACTTGACAGGTTTGTGCTGAATGTGTTTCCGCTTTGGACCTGGTTTAACAATTGATCATCATTGTACCACAAAATATTTGTTCCGGCAGCAGATAATGCTGAAACCGGTGTTCCGAAACAAGCTGCTACATTTGAAATAAATGGAGCGGATGGAGTAATGATTACAAAAATACTGTCGGCAAATGAACGACCGTTATTTGAGTAGGCTGTTGCCTTGTACCAACCTGTTTGGGTTGCATAACGCTGTGTTGCTGTTGAATTGTCGTTCCAAACGTTTACTACATCTGTATTCATATTTGCAGTAAGTTGAACACTGTCACAAGCAGAAATGGCATTTCCCAGTTCAAATTGAGGTTCAACTGCCATGGAACCAAGGAATTCTTTTCGTGCAAAAACAACCGTTGTTGCCCCGTTGAAAGTGACATTTTCGTTGTTTGCATCTGTAACAGCAGCTGTTCCTGAAGGATGTTGGAACGAAATGAATCCGTAACGTCCGTCTGGTGTGAATGTCAGTCCTGTAGGTTCTGATCCTGATGGAGTAACACAGAAAAGATCAACTTTTGGAGAAGCCGGTGTATGATCCGGACGAATTACCCATAAATGTCCACGGCCACCATCTTGCTGTGCCCAGCAGTTCCCCTCGTTATCGAAAGCTAAATTGTCAATTCCTGTTCCCCAGCTCTCGTTAATAGTTCCGTCGGCATACGTAATCGGATAGCTTGTGTTTGTAACCCATGCTTCCAGGTTGCTGACTGTCAATCCGTCGTCGTTGAATCTCCAGATTGTTCCTGTTCCTTTTGAAGTGAAGTACATTTTTCCGTCAGGACCAAATTCTACATCTTCCGGACCATTCCAGTTTGTCCCTCCCAGGGAGGTGATTACGGTAGAAACGGTATTTCTTTCGGCAATGGTTGTATTGGGAACAACTACCCAGGTTCCGGTTGTTGACGTCGCATTGTCTCTTTTCAAAACGTAAAGCGTTCCTGCTTTCAACTGACCTTTTACGGTCATTACATATTTGTAAACACCTGATGTTCCTCCGTCTTCGGCTTGATAAGCAACGGTACTGTCGGCACTTACACAAATATTTTCGTGATTCATTCGTCCCATTGCCCACAATTTATCCGGTGTTCCGTCTCCGTCCTGGTCAACTATTTGTCCGCTTATCGGATCAATTTCTACCTGCCAGCCTCTGTCATGATAACCATCTCCGTTTACATCACCAGTTGTGTATGTTTCTTCAGACGTAACTACGGTTCCCCAAGGTGTTACTCCACCGGAACAGTTTCTTGTAGTTCGAACCAATGACGTGAAATCTACCTTTCGTGCAGAATCTTTGATCCACAATTTTGTTGCATCATTAAAGTGAAGGGAAATCAAAGAAACATCACCCGGGTCGTTTTCGTGATTTACAGAAAGAACTCCTTCTGTACTGCTGCCGTTTGTTGGAACATATCCTGTGAAATCAGTGTTTGTTGGAACGGCGCTGCTGCTATTTGCATAGAAACCAGTAGTTCCTTGTTTCATGATTTTCTGAAATGTGTGAGTAGAAGGAATAACGAGCCCTGAAGTTTGAGCACTCGGCTTAACGGATGTAAAACAACCTATTTCCGTATTTGTACTCGGGTCGCACGCTACAAACGGAATAGAAGCAGTTGTTGTTTGAGTTATAGATTGAAGGTCAATTCTCAGATCAAAACGAAGATCGGTTTCAATTGCGTTAAATTTGTGTACTTCAACCGCAATTACGTTGTCTCCGGTTTGAACCGCTGAGATAGGTAAATAAATCGTGATCCATTGGTTTTCTTCCGTCCCTTCAATCGGAGAAAGTGCAGTAGTTGCGAACGAAATGGTTCCCATTGGAAGATTGTTTCGATACACATTTACGCCGTTTAAATATAAAACCGCCGCGTCGTCTCTTTTTAATTGAATCCGAACAGTTGACAGTCCGGCAGTTGAAGCAACGTTGAAATGTTTTCTGAAATAAGTAGCAATGTGCTTTTGAGCTGCATTCGACCCAAAACTCACCGTTGTGGCTTCGTCACCATTTCCATAACCAAGAGGCGCATTTCCGGTTGCCCAGGTGCTTTCGTCAAATGCCGGATCTGTCCAGGTTGTCCCTAAATCTATTCCTGTATCGGAGTAACTCCAGTTTGACTCTGAAACAATTGAGTTAATATCGTTCACTAAGGGTTGTGCCGAAAAATTAAAGAAGATATCAGAGCTTCCGGCAGATACCTGGTGAATTTCAACTGCAAATGTATTGTCACCGACTAAAAAAGCTGATTTGGGTAAAGTAACCACAAAAGTAGAAGCTGATGAACCAACCGTAACATTTGCAAGTGTTGAATAAGATTGAACACCGGCGGCCATGTTTCTTCTGAAAATTTCAGTTCCGTTCAAATGAACTACGGCACCATCATCAACAGTAAGCGTTAGCCGAACAGAATCAATAGCATTATAAAGCGTGGCATCTATGTTCGCGTTTTTTCTAAAATAAGTAGTTGGGTATTTTGCACTTGAGTTGGAACCGAAACTTACAGTAGTAACAACACCGGTCATTCCGTAACCGAGTGGTGCAATTCCATTGGTCCATGCAGAATCATCAAAGCCGTTAGCGGTCCAGGTTGTTCCTAAATCTGTACCAGTGTCGCTGAACTTCCAAACGGTTCCGGCCCCAATGATTGGTTGATCTGCAACATTTTCTAATGATAAATCAAACAACACATCTGAGCTGTTAAGGGCTGTTTGGTGAACTTCTACGGCAACAAGGTTAGTTCCCTGAACAAAAGCTGAAGCAGGAATTGCATAAACCACGGTTAGATTTTCGTTTGCCGGCGCTAGTGTTTGGTAGTTAAAAGCTCCTGCAGGCATATTGGAACGAACAATCTCATTTCCATTAATGTAAATTGCTGCACCGTCATCGCGCTTTAAGGTCAGCTTCACAAATTGAATCTGACTGATATCGGAAATGGTGAAGCTCTTTCTGAAATAGGTGGTGACGTATTTGTTATTAGGATCGCTTCCGTAGTTCACTACAGTACTGATCCCTGTTCCTGAAGGGTAACCCAATCCGGCGTTTCCGTCGGGCCATGTTGAATCATCGAAACCAACATCTTTCCATGCTGTTCCCTGATCTGTTCCATTGTCGAGATAATGCCAGTTGCTTCCCAGTCCGAGAATTTGACCGAATGAGAATTGGGTGCAGTTAATTGCCCCAAGAACAAGCATCCATTTTGTAAGATGTACTAGTTTATTCATTGCTTCATTTAATTTGTCTAATTACATGACAAACCTACTTCAGCAATATAAAGATGAGATGAAGCTAAAATGGTTACTAAATCATTTTACTATTGAAAATGAATGAGTTGTATTTGTTGTAAGTGTTAACAGGTTTTAAGCTTGAATGAATTCAGGTTGACAATGTGTTAATCTCTCAGAGGAATAAGTAGCTACTGGTGGGGTATTAGCGAATTCCAATATGCGGGACTATGGAAAAACCGGGCGAGGTGTTTTAAGGGTAGCTTCTTACTCTGCGGGCTTTGCGAACTTCGCGGGATTGATAATCTAGGGACACTTCGCGGTAATTTTATTCTAAAACGAAAAAAGACTGTACACCTCAGGAATACAGTCTTTCAATAATGTTATTTAAACAATTAACAGAACAATGGTCTGCCGCTCATCAGTTCATTTACTTCTTTTCTTACTGCAGCGATTGTTTCTTCCGATTGAATGTTCGATAAAACACGATCAACCAATTCAACAATTTTCACTATTTCTGCTTCTTTTACTCCGCGAGTTGTAATTGCCGAAGTTCCAACGCGAATTCCGGATGTTACGAACGGCGATTCTGTGTCGAACGGAACCATGTTCTTATTCACGGTAATGTCCGCAAGCACCAATGTGTTCTCTGCATCTTTCCCGGTTACACCTTTTGAGCGTAAATCAATCAGCATACTGTGGTTTTCGGTTCCTCCGGAAACTATTGCATATCCTCGTTTCACAAATTCGTCTGCCATTACTGCAGCATTTTTCTGAACTTGTTTCATATAGGTCTTGTACGAATCATCAAGCGCTTCGCCGAACGCAACTGCTTTTGCGGCAATTACATGTTCCAATGGTCCGCCTTGAATTCCCGGGAAAACAGCGGCATCTAATAATGCTGCCATTGATTTCGGGTTTCCGTTGTTCCATTTCAAACCAAACGGATTATCGAAATTATTACGCATCATGATAACTCCTCCGCGAGGTCCGCGAAGTGTTTTGTGCGTTGTTGTAGTTACAATATGACAATGATCTAAAGGATCCTTCAATAAACCAGCTGCAATTAGTCCGGCAGGATGAGAAATATCTGCCATGATCAAAGCTCCGATTTCATCAGCAACTTTGCGAATGCGCGCGTAATCCCAATCTCTCGAATAAGCAGAAGCACCACAAATGATCATTTTTGGTTTTTCTCTGCGCGCAACTTCTTCCAGCATATCATAATCAACATGACCGGTTTCTTTATTTACTCCGTAGAAAAACGGTTTATACAAACGTCCGGAGAAATTTACCGGAGAACCGTGAGTTAAATGTCCGCCGTGAGAAAGATCAAATCCTAAAATTTTATCGCCTGGTTGTAAACAGGCTAAGAATACAGCTGCGTTTGCCTGTGCCCCTGAATGCGGCTGAACATTTGCCCAGGTAGCACCAAATAATTTGCACAAACGGTCGATAGCCAATTGCTCCACTTTATCAACTACTTCACAGCCTCCGTAATAGCGTTTTCCCGGAAGTCCTTCTGCATATTTGTTCGTTAAAACAGAACCCATAGCTTCCATAACCTGATCCGAAACAAAATTTTCAGATGCAATTAACTCAATTCCGTGTTCCTGACGCTGACGTTCTTCAGCGATCAAATCAAAAATTACCTGATCTCGACTCATTTTTTTAAAGTTGAAAAATTGAACAAACGGAACCTAACGCCCATTCGCATCACAAATATAAGTTCTTAATAAACTTAAAAAAGAAAATAGAGGGATTTAGAACAATCTTTTTATCGAATGGAATTTGTGAGAAAGAACATCATCGGTTCTTCTTTTGATTCCGTCTTTCGTTAAATCATCAATGCGCACAAAACCATGTGCGTGAATGATTTCATTTTCATTGATCAGAATTCCGACATGATGAACTTTTTGTTTTGAATTGATGAAAAACGCGAGATCTCCTGCTTGTCTGTCTTCGAAATCTACACTTGTACCGTGTTCTTCCTGCTGATAAGCATCGCGTGGCAAGTTCAATTCAACACAGTGGAATACGGTTTGAACCAGCCCGCTGCAATCTATTCCGGAATTACTTTTTCCGCCCCATAAATAAGGTGTATTCAAATAATCTGTCGCTAAATCTATAACTGCTTGTGTTCTGTCAGGGTTTATTTCAAAATTGCTTTCATCTTCAAAAGAGAATTCATGTTTTCCTATTGAAAATGATTTCTCATTGGAAAACGGAACAAATGAACCTCTGGAAATGCGTTGTTTTCCAAATTCACCAGATATAGTTCTTGAAAACGATGGTTCTACGGTCAATCCGTCCATCCACCGTTTCAGGTCTTTCTCCCGAACTTCTGTTAACAATTTGAAATCTGTCCAGCCTTCGTAATTGTCTATCAACGAACGCACTTTCCACCATTGTTCGCTGTTATCAACGACCTCAATCGGTTCGCCAAAAAGTAATTGTGAAACCATTTCGGACGTATCGCTGGGTTCTGATCTTAAAGGTGCTATGCTTGCGCTGCAAAATGCCGGCCGGTTCATTTTTTCGGGAATTGAGGAAGTTTTGTCAGGTTGATGGCTTGCTGCATGTGCCGTTCATTGTGATAAGCCACAAATAAGAAAGCATCGCCTAAACGTAAACGCACAATTTTAGAGATCGAAATAGGAACTTTTACTTTTCGAAGATTTACCGCTACGCTTTTCTCCAGGATATTTAATAACTCTTTTTGCTGTTCAACAAACTGATTCATTGATTGTGAAGACACCAAACCCGGATTTACGGATGGATTGTAATCTTTCGGGGCGTTGAAACGGCGTTTGATATTTTTCTCTTTCCCTAATTTCATGCTTTGCCAGGCTGATCTGCCGAGAGGCGAACTATTGAAAATTGCAGATGGTAATCTGAAGCGTGTTGAGTCGATCCTTTTATGAAAAGCAGCATGATAAAAACCTGCGTACCCGTTCAAATGAGCGAAGATTTCAAGACAACTCCATGTCGTTGGATTGGGCTTCCAATTCAATTGGGTTTCCGAATAACCGGAAAACTTCTTTTTAATTAAATCAAGATTACGTTCTGTAATTCCCGCTACTTCCTCCAAAAGCCATTGGGTTGTCATACTCAAATTTTGATTTCAAATATACGATTTAACAAACTCTGGAACAAGCAGGTTCTGATACAACTTTTCACCCTTTTGCACGTCTATCTTCTGTCTGGTTATAACTGAATTTTGTATATTTCGCTTATGAAAATCCTTGTTGCTCTGCTTACTACTGTTTCCATGCTGGTTGTTCGGGCTCAGGAAATTGAGCACAGGCACAGTATTCACCACGCTTTAATTGAAAATAAAGGGCAGTGGGATTCTCCGGTTTTATTTCAATCGAAAACTCAGGAACAAACTATTTGGGTGCAGCAGCATGGATTCATTTACGATATTCGGGATTATTCCCAAATCAAGAAGGCCCATCTAACATTCGGTGATGGTAGTGATTCCATTACCTATCGGCAGACAATAGTTGCTGCAGAATTTATTGGATCGAATACGGTTTCTGCAATCGAGAAAGAAAATAAATCACAGGAATATTACAATTACTTCAAAGGAAACGATCAGTCGAAATGGACCTCGGATGTTCATGGCTACAACATGATAACCATGAAGGAGTTTTACCCGAAAATAGATCTGAAAGTTTTTGATAATGCCGAACGCTTTAAATATGAATTGTGGTGTGCTCCCGGTTCCAATGCCCAGCAAATTCGGCTGGCAATTAAAGGGGCGTTGAGTGTAAGTGTTGATGAAAATGGGAATTTGATTATTGAGACTCCGCTGGGAAAAATCATTGAACAAAAACCAACTGCTTATGAATTGCTGAATGGGAAAATGAAAGAGGTCTCCTGCTCTTTTTCTGTGAAAGAGAATCATGTGAGTTTTGTTTTGGGAAATTATTCCAAACATGCTACTTTAATTATTGATCCCACATTGGTTTTTGCTACTTATTGCGGTTCGGTAACTGATAATTTCGGAATGACCGCAACCTATGGTTATGACGGAACTGCGTATTCTGCAGGAACAATTTACGGAAATGCGTACCCGACTCCTGACAATTCGGCTTACGATGTGACTTCTAATTTTACTGTTGCAAATATTGGTTCTCCGGTTACTACTGATGCCTTTATTTCGCGCTATTCTGCAGATGGAATCACCATGATGTGGACAACGTTTCTGGGCGGTGGTGACAATAGCCAGGGAACCGAAACATCACATTCACTCATTTGTGATAAACAGAACAATCTGTACATTTTGGGAGTCACTTCCAGTACCGATTTCCCTATTGTAAACGGCTTTCAATCGTCGCACGGAGGAGGAACGCCACTCCAGGTCCAGTTTAACGGGTCTAATTTCGGGACACAGGGAACAGATATTTATGTTGCAAAGTTCAGTTCAGACGGACATCAGCTTTTGGGATCAACCTATGTGGGCGGAAGTCTGAATGACGGAGTGAACTTTAAAGTTACATCCGGAAATTACAATTCTGTTGCTGCTTATGATTCGCTTACAACGAATTACGGAGATCAGTTCCGCGGAGAAATCATGATTGATTCATTAGGGGATTGTATTATCGCATCCTGTTCAAGATCACTGGATTTTCCTACTCTGAATGCTTTTCAACCTGTGCTTGCAGGGAACCAGGATGGAGTTGTCTTTAAACTTTCGAGTGACTTGAGTTCCATGATGTGGTCGAGTTATTACGGTGGTTCAAACAACGATGCCTGTTATTCTGTGAAACTCGATTCAAGTTACAATATTGTATTTGCCGGCGGAACAAGCAGTTTGAATCTGCCCGGAACTGCAGGTGGTGTTCACGCGGCATATCAAGGCGGAAAGGCTGACGGTTTTGTCGGGAAACTTACTCCGAACGGCCAAACACTCACGCAGGCCACTTACCTGGGAACCCCGAATTACGATCAGACTTTCTTTGTTGAGATCAATAGAAATGATGAGGTTTTTGTCGTCGGGCAGTCTACCGGAGGGCAATATCCAATCATTAATGCAACGGGAAATGCGAATAGCGGACAATACATTACGAAGATGAATCCGCAGTTAACAACCATCCTGAATTCAACACTTTTTGGAAACGGGAACGGTGGAATCAATATTTCACCTTCGGCATTTTTGGTTGATATTTGCGGAAACATGTACGTTTCAGGTTGGGGAGCAAATATTTTGCAATCTACTCCCTTAAGTGGAATGCCCGTTACTTCTAATGCTTTTCAGTCTACCTCTCCGAATGGATTTGATTTTTATTTAACTGTAATCGACCGTGATTTCGACGGACTGCTTTACGGAAGTTATCTTGGAGGTTCGGTCGCTCAGGAACATGTTGACGGCGGAACTTCGCGTTTCGATAAGAATGGTGTGGTTTATCAGTCGGTTTGCGGTGGTTGTACCGGGCAAAGTGATTTTCCAACTACAGCAAACGCCTGGTCGAACGAAAATTTGAGCACGAATTGTAATAACCTCGTTTTTAAGTTCGATTTTGAATTATTGCCCGAAGCCGAATTTACAACAGACGATGTGTTGGGCTGTGCCGAGTTTGAGGTTGAACTGCAGAATACTTCGCCTCCTTCAGATGCGTACTATTGGGTATTGGGCAATGGCGACACTTCTCTTGTTTATAATCCGGTTGTTACCTATACTGATCCGGGAACGTATGTTATTAATTTATATGTTACCGACAGTATTTGTTTGCTGACTGATACTGCAACAATTACTATTCAGGTTTTACCAGCTCTGGAACTTTCTGTTTCGAATGATACGTTGACCTGTACCTCGTCACTAATGAGTTTTACTGCGTATTCGAACGGAACTGCCGATGAATTTATCTGGTCGTCGAATAATCAGTTTTCTGATACCTTGAATACTGATTTAGCTGACTCGGTACTTACTATTCAGCCGGATGGAACTACTACGTATTATGTTCAGGTATCTAATGGTGTCTGCAGCGAAACAGACAGCGTTACAGTCACTATAGTTTCAGGCGATCTGCAGATTGACGGACCTGATTCATTGTGTTTGGGAGATGTTGGAACGCTCGCTGCAAACATCGAGATTCAAGGTTTGACTTTTGATTATACCTGGTCTCCTGCGAATTTGATTATTACAACAAGTCAGGACAATGTGGTTCAGGTAAACCCTTCCGTTTCTTCCTGGATCTATTGTGAAGCAACAGCTTCAAACGGTTGTACGGCTTTGGATTCAATTTTCGTGAATGTGGGTTCTTTACCCGGAAATCTCACTGCAACGGCAACGCCAGAAGTGGTTCTTCCCGGAGAAACGAGTCAGTTAATGGCAAGTTTGAGCAGTGTAACTTATCAGTGGTCGCCAACTACAGGATTAAACTCAAGTACGATTCAGAATCCGCTTGCAACGGTTGATGAAACGACAACTTACAATGTAACAGTGTCTAATGGGTTTTGTACGAAATCTGCTGATGTTACGGTGAAAGTGATGTCGGTTTTATGTGACAGAACTTATGTTTATGTTCCAAATGCGTTTTCGCCGAATGGAGACGGAGAAAATGAAGTGCTGTATGTTCGAAGCGCTATTGCCACTAAAATCCTGTTCCGCGTTTTCGACCGCTGGGGTGAAATGATCTTCGAAACAACAGATATGGATATCGGGTGGGACGGAACATTCAGGGGGAAACTCATTGACCCGGATACTTACGATTATTACCTTGAAGCAGATTGCTACGGTGGGGAAAAAGCAATCATAAAAGGGAATATTACCTTAATTCGCTAATGTTCTCCTGCAGTTCTGCGAACTGAAATTGAACAGTTCCCCACGAATTCACGAATTGGTCCACCGCGGCTTAACCCTTCGTTTAATTTTTCGAAGTTGAGTATGAGGGCCCCGCAGTTTATAAACTAATATTGGCGCAGCGTTAGCGAGTATATAATTTGCGCATTCGCGCGAGTTTATCCACAAACATTTTCGAAAAGGTATTCAGTAGAGAAAAAAGGATTGTTGGCTAGCCGACAATCAAAACAAAATGTATCTTTAAATTCCTGTTTATTATACTCAGTTTTCAAACACGAATTATGGCAAAAAAGATCATCACAAAAAAAAGCGAACAATTTCTTGAAGAATATTTAAACAATGCATCTCCAACCGGTTTTGAGTCGGGTGGACAGAAAATGTGGATGGATTACATTCGTCCCTATGTTGATGCAATTGAAACCGATACCTATGGCAGCGCAGTTGCTATTATCAACCCGAAGGCAGAATACAAAGTAGTGATCGAAGCGCATGCCGATGAAATTTCATGGTTTGTGCATTACATTACAAAAGAAGGATTTATTTATGTCCGTAGAAATGGAGGAAGTGATCACCAGATTGCTCCATCAAAAAGAGTGAACATTCATACTGAAAAAGGTGTGGTAAAGGCAGTGTTCGGCTGGCCGGCTATTCATACGCGTAACGAAAAAGAAGAAGCCCCGAGCTTGAAGAACATCTGTTTGGATGCAGGTTGTTCTACCAAAGAAGAAGTAGAGAAATTAGGGATTCATGTTGGTTGTGTTATTACATACGAAGATGAATTCATGGTACTGAATGAAAACAGGTATGTTGGACGTGCACTGGATAACCGAATGGGCGGATTTATGATTGCTGAAGTGGCGCGACTACTGCACGAAGACAAAGTGAAGTTGCCGTTCGGACTGTATATTGTAAATGCGGTGCAGGAAGAAGTAGGATTGCGGGGAGCAGAAATGATTGCAAACCGCATTCAGCCGAATGTAGCTATCGTAACTGATGTATGTCACGACACGCAAACTCCGATGATCAGTAAAATAGAACAAGGTGATTTGTCAGGCGGACTTGGTCCCGTATTAACAGTTGGTCCCGCAGTTCAGAACAATTTATTGAAGCACATTATTAAAAGCGCTGAAAAAGCTAAAATACCTTTCCAGCGTGCTGCTGCTTCACGGGCTACCGGGACAGATACAGATGCGTTTGCTTATTCTAATTCAGGTGTAGCAAGTGCGCTTATCTCGCTGCCATTGAGATATATGCATACAACTGTTGAAATGTGTAGAAAAGAAGATGTTGAAAACACCATTTTATTAATTGCTGAAGCGTTGAAAAATCTGAAAGGAAAAGAGACCTTTTCTTATTTCGAATAGCTAAGAATGCAAGAATAGACAATATTCTTTTTCAGAGTTTTACGTATTAGTGCTAACTTAAAGGTTCAAATACTATGAATTATGAAAAAACAGTTACTCTTTATTGGATTATTAACGAGTGCGGTTTCATTTGGTCAGACCTTTTCTGATGATTTTGATTCCTATACTGCCGGTCAATATATGGCTGCGCAAAGTGGTGGAGACTGGACTACGTGGAGTGGAACTCCCGGCTCGGCAGAAGACGTGTTGGTTTCAAGTGCCGATGCTGCTTCCGGTCCAAATTCGGTATATTTCACTACATCTACATCTGCTGGTGGTCCGACAGATCTTGTAAAAAACTTTGGAGTACTGAACACAGGGCAGTTCTCAATTGAATGGAACATGTTAGTTCAGACCGGGAAAGCCGGGTACTTTAACTTCCAGCGAAATGCAACTATTGGCCAGGTTTGGGCGATGGATTGCTTCTTTTCTGATGATGGTGATATTACCATCCTGAATCAAAGCGGTGGAACTCTTTTTACAGGTTCTTACACTCAGGGCGGGTGGTTTAATTTCCGTATGGATATTAATTTCAACACCAATAATTGGGAAGTGTTTATTGATGATCTTCCTGTGGGTTCGTTTGCAAATACCGAGAATCAGATAGCATCTATTGATATTTATCCTACGGATCAGGATTCACCGTATAGCTGTGGTTATTTCATTGATGATTTTGAATATACAATAACGCCGTACACATTACCTGCAGTGAACGGTGCTGTAACGTTGTTGAACACAATTGAAGGGCTTGTTGCCGGTGCTCAAGTAACACCAAAGGTTACAATCCGTAACCAGGGAACAACAACTATTACATCTGCAACAGTGAATGTTGATTACAACGGTGATAATGTAAGTTATCCATTAACAGGATTGAATCTTGCATCACTAGCTTCTACAACGGTCACTATGCCCGGAACTCTAACATTAGTTGCCGGATCCAATGACATGGTGGCAACAATTAGTAATGTAAATGGCGGCGGGGCTGATAACGATGCTGTTGACGATGAGTTTTCAATCACAATTGATCCCATCGTTCCTGCTTTAGGGAAAATGGTTGTTGGCGAAGAAGGTACTGGAACATGGTGTCAATGGTGTCCGCGTGGTGCGGTTTTCATGGATATGATGGAAACGAAATATCCGGATCACTGGGCTGGAATTGCAGTTCACAATGGCGATCCTATGGTTGTAGCGGATTACGATTCTGGAATTGGAGGATTGATTACCGGATATCCAAGTGCTCTGGTAGATCGTGGTACAGCAATTGATCCATCCGAAATGGAGCCTGACTTCTTAGATCGCATTACAGTTGCTCCAACAGCGTTCATTACAAATGGTGCAACATGGGATGCCGGAACAAGAACGTTGGATGTTTCAGTTTCTGCTGAATTCCAGGCTGCAGCAAACAACAATTATAAGTTAGCTATCGTTATTACGGAAGATGATGTTACAGGATCAGGATCTTCGTACAATCAGAGTAATGCTTATGCCGGCGGAGCAAACGGACCAATGGGTGGTTTTGAATCTTTACCAAACCCGGTTCCTGCAGCACAAATGGTTTACGATCATGTAGCACGTGCAATTGAACCAGCTTTCGGAGGATTTGCTAATAGTTTTCCTGCTGTTGTTAACTCGGGTGAAACCCATACTGTAAATGCAACTTTCGTGCTTCCTGCTTCATGGGACGAAACAAAATTGCACATCATCGGAATGTTGGTTAACCCAACAGGGAAAATCGACAATGCCGGAAAAGCAACAATTACAGAAGCTGTAACAAATGGATTTGTAAGCGGAACTGATATGACAACAGTTGGGATAGACGAAGCGAATCAGTTAGATGCTCTATTACAAATGTACCCGAACCCGGCATCAAGTTATACAACACTTGCAATCAATTTAACACAGGAATCAGTTGTTGAAGTGAAGTTGGTGGATATGAACGGAAAAACATTGAAATCGCGTAATTACGGTTCAATGAACGGATCTTCTACTATTCAAATACCAACAGTTGATTTGGCTAAAGGAGTTTACATGGTTGAAGTATCAGTAAACAACATTGCAACAAGAAAAACACTGGTTGTTGAATAACATATAAAATAACAGAACGGAAAGCGCCAAATAATTTTGGCGCTTTTTTTATGCTGTTTTGAGATGCTTCTGGTTATTTTTGCACTATGAAGTGGATAGGAGAACGAATCAGTTATGTAGATCAGGAAACAAAAACTACCATCATCATAACACCCGAAACTGTAGGGCCGGCAAAAGCTCTTATTGGTGCCTGGTTTTTTATGTGGATTGGAATTGGTGCTTATTTAATCTGGTACTTGATACATTCATTCGGTTTGAGACCGCTTTCTGAAAAGGAAACTTCAACCTTGCAGCAGGAACAAATTATTATTGCTGTGTTCCTGGCGTTTTGGGCCTATTATGCTTTCAGAATTGGCCGCATGTTTTTCTGGCTTCTCTGGGGGAAAGAATATCTGAAGATCGATAAGATCGCAATGACGATAAAAACATCTACCAAAGGTTATGGTAAGGCAAGACAATATTTCCTTGAAAATATTACCAAAGTAAAGCTTAATATGCCGGAAGATAAATCGCTGCAGTCGGCGTGGGAAAATTCTCCCTGGATTCGTGGTGGTGAAAGAATCGAGTTCGAATATATGGGTAAACCAATTCGTTTTGGAAGAAAATTGAAAGAGCCTGAGGCAAAACAGTTATTTCAGTTAATTACCAAAAGAATTGATAATCAACTGAAATTAAAAAAGAAACCGGTAGCAGCTGATTAACCCAATACGGCTTCCAGTACCGATTCGCGAGTCATTCCTTTGCGTAAATGTTCCAGGATAATAGGGAATTTAGCATCTATTCTTTCAGGAGTAAAGCCAAGTGCAACACCCAGGTGTTTAACTAATTTTACTTCCTTCTGATCAACAACTCCGTCAGCTACAATTAACTGGATAAGCTGAATAAATCGCTCGTAGCGTTCCTCCCGTGTAGTGGGTGGAATCATCGGGTAATCGTCCGGGTTATTACAAATTTCTGTAACCTGTTCGTCAGTAAGAGAAATTCTTCGTGCAACCTTGTTAAGTAATTGTTGTTCCAAATGGGAAACAGAACCGTCAATACGTGCCAGCAGGACAAGATTGCGGAAATGGCCAATTTGTCGTGATCGCTCACCGGATTCGAATAAGTGTGCTATTGAGCTCATAAAGATTTTTTTCGTATTAAACTTGTAGCTGTTATTTTGAGCTTTTCAATTTTGAAAGTCGCTGTTGATTCATTGATAATATATATCTGAAGATAATCTTCCCTATGTCTGACATCAGGGATATTGAAAGTTTTCGTGAACAAAACGGGTTTATCAATTGATTTCGGATTCAGAACAAGATTCTCCCAGCTGTAACAATTGTGTTTCCCGGCTGATTCAAACCTAATGAAAGTGCTTTGAGTTGTATCAGAAGTTGAACACCAGGCCTCCACAGTTAATCGGGTTTCATCTGTTTTTAATGACTTAAACGGTAAATGTGTAATGGATAAACTTTTCCCGGGTTGGGCGGTCAAATTCTTTTTCAGGAACCATGTCTTCGTTTCCAGGCCGAAATCAGGATCTTTTGCTGCCTGAATCTGTTCCACCCATAATGTGTCGCTTCTATTGATCAATAATCTGTGGTGGTCAAACGAATCAAAAGATGTTTTCCCGAAAATGTACCAATAATGTTCTTTAGACATATTGATTGTTGAAAGATATCCTTTAGTCATTTGCCAGCTTTGGAGGATATTCAGGCAAAGAGCAGAAAGTATGAATAATCCAACAGTCCCTTTCATCCAGGTTTTGGAGAGATGCTGAAAAAGAAATCCGATGGGAAGCATTAAAAGGGGATATACATCAACCATAGGGCGTTGTCCTAAAGAGTCAGAGTACCACCAGCATTCCCACGACGAAACAATCCAGATAAAGAGAACTGTGAACGATAAGATTGGCCAGAAATAGTTTCGATTATTCCTGAAGGTCACCCAAAATCCCGGGACGAGTAAAAGAAATACAGGCGAATACAATAACCATCCTTTTCTATAACTAAACAAAAACTTGTAGGTATACGGATCAAAGATGGTTAAATCTTCCGTATGGAGATTGGTAATGATCCAACTGTCGTCAATTGCTTTCCAATAAAACATTTGGGGAATATTCCATATAAACACTGCAATCGGAAACCAAACAATGTACTTCCAGAATTCTTTTTTCCAGCCGAATCTTTGGAGTAGAAGAAGTCCGGGAAATATTCCCAAAACAACATTTGTTGGTCGGGCAACTACCGCTAAACCGAAGAGTATTACGGCGGTAATAAAAAGTCTGCGGTTGATTTTCTCCTGCTGAATTGCTTTTATAAAATAATAGCTAAACGCCGCAATAACTGTGAACAGGTACAAATGCTGCATGGAATAGGAGAGTGTTGCTGTAATCCAGTAATTGGTGGCTGCAATACATACAATAAGGAGCAGTGCAGTGAGCTTCTCGCTGAAAAATAAACGGAAAAGCTTTCTACAATAGAACAATCCCAGCGCTATGAAGAGCATTACGTTACACAAATAAGCGAAATGATAGGGTTTCGACAAACCATCAGCTTTGTATCCCAGAATTTTTGCAAAAGCGTGACCAACAAAAAAAGAAGGTGCTTCCAGATAACTCTGGCCCATTTGGTAAAGATTTATTTCTCCTTTTTTGGCGGGAAGTAATTGATAAGCATAAATCCCGTCACAGTATTCATTTTGCGCTTCCTGGGCCCACTCGCGAGTCATGTATAAATTCCCTTTTTGTACTAAATGAGGTAAATACATGTAATACCCGAATCCGTCATAGGCGCAAATACAGGTTAATTCATTTTTTGCTACCTGATTAAACTTGGAAGAGAAGAAGTAACCAAAGGTAAAAAACAGGAATAAAGCCGTTACGGCAGAATAAGAACGAAAGAATTTACTCATTTTTTAATCTCTCTTTCAATAAAGTCGATTAATGAATGAATAACCTTAATATGTATTTCCTGGGCTCTGTCGGCATACGGACTGTGAGGAGCTCTAATCTCCACATCACACAGTTCGGCCATTGCGCCTCCGTCTTTACCAGTTAATCCGATCACTTTCATTCCTTTTGCTTTTGCTGTTTCAATGGCACGAAGCACATTTTTTGAGTTTCCGGAAGTGGAAATTCCAAAGAGTACATCACCTGGCTGACCAACACCTTCAACGAAGCGCGAAAAGATAAATTCAAAGCCGTAATCGTTTCCTACACATGTGATATGTGAAGGATCACTGATGCTGATTGCGGCAATACTTTTACGATCATCACGGTATCTTCCGGTTAACTCTTCAGCGAAATGCATGGCATCACACATCGAACCTCCATTACCGCACGAAATAATTTTATTACCCGCTAATAACGCATTTGACAGAATAGTTCCTGCCTCCGAAATCTTCTGAAAGTTAGCGTCCGTGTTAAATTTTTGCAAAATTTCAAGGGCTTCTGTAAAATGGTCTGCAATTTGTTTCATGTGCCGGAAATGACTGTTTTGCTCAAAAATAAATAATTCTAGGCACACCGTCATGTTTAATAAATTGCATATATTTGAAATTCGGAGTCCCATGCTCCATAACACAACTAAAACTATGAGAAACATTTTATTCTTAACTCTTAGCTTATTTTTCAGTTCTTCAGTCTTTTCTCAAGATGATTGTTATAAAAAATTAGAGGATGCTTTCGCAAAAAGAGGCTCTTACACAGTTGCCGATGAAATGCACAAAAACGTAATTATTTGTTTTTTTAGAGCCGACGGAACCGAGTGTTTATCCGGAAAAGCAAGAGTGGAAAACGGAACAATCGTAGATATTTTCTTAATGTATGAAGATGGTGTATACGAATTGTATGAAAAGAAATTCACGAATCCGAAAAAAACAGCGCCAACAGTTACCAATGGTATTTCTGAATTGATCGTCACAGTTGACGGAGAAAAATTGAAAGTTGTTTTCATTGATAAATTGAAACCAAAACAAAAGAATTACAAACAGGCAAATCTGCCAACTGATTTATAAAATCAAATAAAATATAGGAAAAGGAATTCGGAAACGAGTTCCTTTTTTTTGTTGCACGATTTTCGATTGCAAACAATTAGGGACAGCTCGCGAGCTGTCCCTAATTGTGTTTTTATTATGTTGAATATCAAATCAAACCCTGTTCCATCAAAAACACCGCAACATTTGTCTCAATGCGTTTGTTGATGTTCGTGTTATCTCCTTTTTCAAAAGTGTTCCCGGTAATTTTTTCATAAAGCTCCACGTAACGATCTGTTATTACGTGAATGAACGAATCCGGCATGGTTGGCATTGTTTGGCCTTCTAGCCCCTGGAAATTGTGCTCAATTAACCATTGCCGGACAAATTCTTTCGATAACTGTTTCTGAGGTTCGTTGTTATCCTGTCTTTCCTGGTAACCATCGGCATAGAAATAACGGGAAGAATCCGGAGTATGAATTTCATCTATCAAAAGAACTTCTCCGTTTAGCATTCCGAATTCATACTTCGTGTCAACCAGGATCAATCCGCGCTCTGCAGCCATTTCGGTACCTCTTTTGAATAGAGCACGTGTATATTCTTCCATTTTCAGGTAAATGTCCTCCGGAACTATTCCTTTAGATATTATGTCTTCTCTGGAAATGTCTTCGTCGTGTCCTTCGTCAGCTTTTGTTGCCGGAGTAATGATTGGTTCGGGGAAACGGTCATTTTCTTTCATTCCTTCTGGTAAAACAACACCGCAAAGCATTCTTTTTCCTAAGGAATATTCGCGAGCAGAATGCCCGGCCAAATATCCGCGGATAACCATTTCTACACGAATAGGTTCACAAGCGTGACCAATGGCAACATACGGATCAGGAGTTCCGATCAGCCAATTAGGAACAATATCCTGTGTAGCATCCAGGAACATAGTTGCAACCTGGTTCAAAACTTGTCCTTTGTAAGGAATTCCTTTTGGTAAAATGTGATCAAAAGCTGAAATACGATCAGTAGCCACCATCACCACAATATTATTTTCTAACGTATAAACTTCACGTACTTTTCCGCGATAAACGCTTTTCTGTCCGGGAAAATGGAAATTGGTGCTTGTTATTGTTTCTGCCATATTCTAGTTTTTCTTATTTCTACCTTGATATTTTTTCGGTTCATCGTCTTTATTGTCATCAGCGGCTGCCGATCTTTTTTGTTCACGCTCTACACGTTCAGATTCCTCTGCTTTATCGAATGCATCGATGATTCGTTTTACAAGCGGATGACGGATTACGTCGTTTTGGGTCATGCGGATAATTTCCAGTCCGTTTACATCGCCAAGAATATCCAGGGCATACGATAAACCTGATTTTTGTCTGTGGGGCAAATCAACTTGCGACATATCTCCTGTAATTACAAATTGAGCCGTTGTTCCCATACGGGTCAGGAACATCTTCATTTGCATTACAGTGGCGTTTTGCGCTTCATCCAGGATAACGAACGCCTTGTCAAGTGTTCTACCACGCATAAATGCCAGCGGAGCAATTTCAATAATCCCGAATTCGATCATGTCTGCCAGTTTTTCCGGTGGAATCATATCGCGCAAAGCATCGTAAAGCGGCATTAAATACGGATCAAGCTTTTCTTTCAGGTCGCCCGGAAGAAACCCTAAATTTTCACCAGCCTCCACAGCAGGGCGCGTTAAAATGATGCGCTTGATCTCTTTTGCTTTCAAAGCTCTTACTGCTAGTGCAACAGCGGTATAAGTTTTTCCGGTTCCCGCAGGGCCAACGGCAAAAACCATATCGTTCTTGTTCACCGCTTGTACCAACTTACGCTGATTGACCGTTTTTGCTTTGATCTTAATTCCTCCGTTTCCATGAACAAGGATTTCTGAACCGTCTGATGAAAGCATTGCTCCTCCATCATCAAGCATCAAATTATCGATGTTATTTTCTGTTAGAATCTGGTTCTGCTGAAAATGGGCAATGATCAGATCGAACTTGCGTTCAAACTCCATCACCACTTCGTCATCTCCTTCAACTGCCAGTTCATTGCCTCTGGCACTGATCTTTAGGGTTGGGAAGAATGATCGGATGTACTTCAGATTGGAATTGTTGACCCCGAATAATTCAGCGACTGGAATTCCTGTAATTTCAATTTTCTTAGATATCAATGTGAATAACTCTTTTTAATGTCCATAAAGATGTTCGGTTTTACCCGTACTTTTGAACAAAATTAAGGAATTTTTCAAGCGAAAACACGCTGTTGATAACATGGCAATTATCACGCTTACAACGGATATGGGGCACAAGGATTACTATGTTGCCGCTCTGAAGGGTGCTTTGTGGACTTTAAACCCGCAATTGACCCTAGTGGATATCTCACACCATATTTCTCCCTTTTCCATAGCTGAAGCCAGTTTCCAGCTTCGTGCCGCATCATTAAATTTCCCTGAAGGAACGGTTCATATTATTGGAATTGACGATGAACCGGTGATTAACGGAACGCAAAGTCAGCTGCCGAGTATTTTGAAATACCGCGGACAATATTTTGTTGGAAGTGATAATGGCGTATTTGCTTTGATTTTAAGCGGCG
>CAMLIF010000069.1 GCA_946479985.1 uncultured Flavobacteriales bacterium | reverse complement strand
AACCTGTCAATTGATTTTCTCCGCTCTTAAAACGCTCAAACTCGGCCGGGTGTTGCTTGAACACATCGAGAATTATTGTTTTTAAGCTGTTTTCGTCCGATTCCTGGATGATATTCAGGTCAGTAGCCAATTGCAACAGATCAGCTTCAGGTTTCGATATCAATTCCGGGAACAATTTCTGAGAAACTGCAGAGTGTGAAACTTTTCCACTGTCTATTAATGCAATTAACGCAGCCATAGTTTTTCCGCTGACCGGAAATTGTTCTATTTCCAGGCCGTTCTGGTTTAGGTACGATTTAACATCACCCATCACCCAGTTTGCTGAACTTTTGTAGTTTGTTGAATGCGCAGTTACAGATTCAAAATAAAGTGCAATGGATTTTGTATCGGTCAATACGTTTGCATCGTATTCCGACAATCCGTATTCATTGATATACTTTTGCAGTAGTTTACGCGGAAGCGGCGGCATTTGCTCTCTTACCTGCTGAATTGCAAATTCATCAACCGTAATTGGCTGAAGATCGGGTTCAGGAAAATAACGGTAATCGTTTGCGGCTTCTTTGCTTCGCATGGAAATGGTAATTCCTTTCAACGCATCGAATGAACGCGTTTCCTGAGAAATTCGCTCACCTTTTTCTATAGCTTCAATCTGACGATCAACCTCAAACTCAATAGCACGCTGAACGTTTCGAATGGAATTCATATTCTTAACTTCCACTTTGGTTCCGAATTCAGAAACACCTTTGATACGAACAGAAACGTTTGCATCACAGCGCATAGAACCTTCTTCCATGTTTCCGTCACAAATATCGAGGTAGCGTACCAAACGACGCACTTCCGTCAAATAATTATAAGCTTCCTGGCTGCTTCTCAAATCAGGTTCGGAAACAATTTCCAAAAGGGGAGTCCCGGCACGATTTAAATCTATAAGCGTGTCATAAACATCAATATCGTGAATCGATTTTCCAGCATCTTCTTCCATGTGGATACGGGTAATACCAATTTCTTTTTCTTTACCGTTTTCATCGATAATATAAATCTTCCCGCCAACACAAATAGGAGTTGTATCCTGCGTAATTTGATATCCTTTCGGAAGATCGGGGTAGAAATAGTTTTTACGGGCGAAATGCTGATTCGGTGCAATATGCGATTCAACCGCCAATCCTAAACGAATAGCGAATTCAATTGTTTTCGCATTCATTACCGGCAATGTTCCCGGGTGGCCAAGCGTAATAACACTCACATTGGTATTCGGCGCAGCGCCATATTCGTTGATGTCCGAAGAATAAGCTTTGGTTTTGGTAAGCATTTGTGCGTGAACCTCTAAACCAATAACAACTTCGTATTTATCTTTTATAGACATGTTTTATTTTAACTGAGTCACAAATTTCGAGTTTTTTCGCCGAATAACGGCCTGGGAAAGACTCTTTTTTAATATTTCACGTAAATAGACAACGGTTAAACGAAAAACCGCTGTAAATCACAATTCCTTTCTGCAGAGTGAATACTGGTCAATGCATTGATTTCACAGGCTTCCCGGTGACAAGCGAAACACCGTTCGAACTAATGTCCGTTAATACAAAATCACCATTCAGAATTCGTGCATGCACAAAACATGGACCTGTAGAGGTGTTTGCTAAACGATTTTCAATGGTCTGCGCTTTATATTCCTCCAAAAAGAATTTTTTGAACGGAAGCGGAATGCGCATTTTGCTTTGAGGTTCACGATACAATTTCAATTTGAGAGAATATTTCGTTTTCTCATGTGACAGTTTTTTGATCCTTGCTCCGATGCTGTCTTGTTCAAACTCGACGTAGACAATGTCAAATCGCTTGAAATCCTTGTAATTCTTGTCGGAATATTCCAAGGGCTCCATGTTCAGTGACACATAGCGTCCCTGAAAAAAATTATACGGGTCAATAGGCCGAATATTAAACACATATTCTTTCCCCGATTTAAGAACCTGTTCTTTCTGAGAGATGAACATCAGCGGAAGGGCCAATTGAATGATGGAAACAACAATTACACCGATCAGTGCCTTATTGGACGTTTTCATGCTTTCTGTTTTTCAGGATTAAGTAATTGGCGAAAAAGAAACTCACACCTATCAGGATAAATAAAATTCCTTTGACCGTTAACGACATCTTCAGATCGAAGAAGCGGCAAATCATCACTACTCCGATCATGCCAAGAGCAAGGTTCGCTACTGTTAAATTGGATTTTTTTGCACTGAAAATGAGAACTATAATTCCAATCAGAAGAAGCACAATAGAATACATGTGCTGCATTCCTACAGGTGAAACGCATCCCACCCAAACAAGTATTGGAACCAACAAACTGATTGCTGCGAACAAACCGCTTGTATGCATTATTAGTTTTTTTCGCTGAATGACACACAGTAGAATTATTCCCAGGATAATAGTAATGGTCATTCCTAATTCAAAAGCAGTCATCGGATGTACATTTGACCCGAAATTCGTCCAGAAACTAGCAAAACTTGATAAAAGGAGTAGCAAAAACTGTAAACAAAGAATGACTACCTGATCTGATTCCAGCTTGTCTTTTGAGTTTTCATTGATTTTCATAGGAGCCGGCACCAAATAATAGATACCCGGAAGAAGCGAAATCAGAAAATAACTCATTACGCTGTCAACATGATATGAAAGACTGATGATAATAACGCTTATTATGCCTAAAGCCGGGTATAACTGCCATTCGTCCTTACGTTGTTGAGCAAAATAGACTCCTGCGCCTGCAAGAAGAAAAAGAGTCCCCGTGTAATAGTTCAGAACCAACGAGCCGAAATAGTTCATTAATACAAACGGCAGCGGAACTAAAATAAGCCATTTGTATAAATTATTGATACCTGGTTTTTCTTTTGAGAAGTATACAAAAAGTTGAATAACACCGGTTATAAGCATCAATGGAATAAAAAACAATCTGTAGTCATTCACACCGACGTCAAGAATCTTGTCGAAACCCCATTTTTCATAGAACAGCAAATACGACAGACATAAACTCACACCAACATAACTCAGAACGCTCATTACATTTGGTTTCCGGTCAGTTGATCGAAGAAACATGCTTGTTCCAAACAGCTGAAAATTTGCCAGCAGCAAAAACAAAATCAACCAAACTGATGAGTGCGCTCCTGCCATACTAACAACTGCAGTTAAACACACAACCATCGGGATCATTACCTGGTGTGTAACATACAAGGAATCCGGCCGACGCAGCGTAAACAAACGCTTGTAATAAGGAATTAAACCGGTGAACAGCAACAGGCTGCCAAACCAGGGAACCCGAAAAATTGAACTTTGATCCATCGGATAACTGGTCAGGTTTAACAGCATAAGAATAATTGCGCAAAACACTGCACAATGTGATTTCAGAATATATACCATCGGCAAACAGAGCACACACCAATAAGTGAAAAAGTAATTTTCTATTCCGGGAAGCTGATAAACCTGTAAAATGAGCGCAAGCATACTTCCAACCGCAAGAAAGCTGTATACAGCTGCAGATTCCTGCCATACCACGCTGTCTTTTCTTTTGGTCAACGTGAAGACATTAATGAGAATGGAAATAACCACAGGAACTAAACTCAATACTGTCTTCGCAAAACGTGAAAGATTATCCCAATTGTGGGCAAACAGGTAAATAATTCCAAATCCAATTAAAACAACTCCGATAATACTTACGGTAATAATCAGTCCGTTGCCTTGTTTGCTTTGATTCAGTTTTAATTGATCCTGTGCTTTGAGTGATTGCTGCTCAGTTCGCTTCAAATAATGATCATAGATACGATCGGTAGTAGCCTGGTCGATAATATTTTCTTGTCTACAATCCTCTAAAAAGTCTTTGAGATTCATGCTTTTTTTTCACTAATGTAATTAAGAATTGCAATTATCACTCATTCAGCAATAAATGAAGTCATACCATAAACCAAAAAGCCCCGGAAATCCGAGGCTTTTCAAGAGTATTTTGAATGTTTTTAGATTCTCGAAATCAATTCACGCATAATCAGCGTCATTTTAGGCTCCTGTCTGCTGGCAACTTCAATAACATCCTGCAAGCTCACTTTTTGGATTTTTCCCGGAACTCCTAAATCTGTGATAATTGAGATTGCGAAACAAGGAATATCCATGTGGCGTGCAACAATTACTTCAGGAATAGTAGACATACCAACAGCATCGGCGCCAATTGCACGAACGTAACCGTATTCTGCAGGAGTTTCCAATGTTGGCCCCGTTAATGCAGCGTAAGTTCCTACAGCAATACGGATATCATTTTCTTTGGCAATGTTTTTCGCCATATCAATCATTGCGTGATCGTACGGTTCGCTCATATCCGGGAAACGCGGTCCTAGTTCATCTATATTTTTACCGATCAGCGGATGAGCAGGAAAGAGGTTGATATGATCGTTCAAAATCATGATCTCACCAACAATGTAATCAGGGTTTACACCGCCTGAAGCATTACTTACGAAAAGGCGTTCGATTCCCAATAATTTCATCACACGAACAGGAAATGTCACCTGCTGCATGTTGTATCCTTCGTAAAAGTGAAAACGGCCCTGCATAGCTACAACTTGTTTTCCACCCAGGTTTCCGAAGATCAGTTTTCCGGAATGACTTTCAACTGTTGAAACTGGAAAATGAGGGATTTGCTCGTAAGGAATTTCATCAATAATTTCAATTTCCTTTACCAAACCACCAAGTCCGGTACCAAGAATAATTCCGATTCCCGGTTTAACCTGCGTTCTAGAGCTGATAAAATCAGCTGCTTCTTTCATTTGCGATAACAACATATTCTTTTATTCGTTGATTAAAATCTGTTTGTCTGTCAAGCTCTGTTCGAATGGTTTGAACAAAAAGGTTTGCAGAGATCTGAAAAACCTCATTGAACCAGGGACTCAGCTTTACCAGGTCCTTTTCCGTTGTTACCAGTGCACAATCTTGCGTGGCAAAAGTAGCAACTTTTTGGAGAATGGAAGCGATGTCTTTTGATGTAAAGGTGTGATGATCGGGGAAACGCATCAGTTCTACCTGGTGATTTTTCTCGTATTCATCAACGAGCGGTTTAGGCTGGGCAATTGCCGTAACAAGAACCACGGTTTTGAAATTCCTCCAGGTACTTTCTCCAAGCGGAATCGGATTATCGTATCGCGTTGTGCTAAAATAAATATGTTCTTTCGGCAAAGGAATTTTGGAATAGAATAGTTGTTTTTCCTTTTCGTTCAATGAATCCGGGCATTTGGTTACAACTACACAATCGGCACGTTTAATCCCTGAACGAAACTCGCGCAGATTGCCTGCCGGAAACGTAAAATCTTTAAAAACGGGACGATCGTAAGTCATGCAGACAATCGAAAATCCGGCTTTTACAGCCCTATGCTGGAACGCATCGTCGAGAAGAATAGGAGCGCTGGGATAATGTTTTCGAATCCATTCTACACCCAAAACACGTTTTTCAGCCACAACAACCGGAACTGTCTGCTTGAAATATGACCAGTACATCATCGGCTCATCGCCAATTTCAGCAGCATTGGAAGTTGGTCCGGCGATTTGTAATCCCTGAGTTTTTCTTCCATAACCACGAGAAAGAATGACGGGATACTGATCCTGTAACAATTCGGCCAAAGCCTTTGTTAGCGGCGATTTCCCTGTTCCGCCAACCGTAATGTTTCCAATACAAATGGAAGCTCCGGGAATTTCATAACTCTTTTTCCATCCAAGGGAATAGGAGAGGTTCTTGATCAGGACTATTAATCCAAAGATCAAGTTTAAGGGAAGAAGCAGGTAACGTAAAAAATGCATCGTGACGAAGATACAACTTAAGTCATGCTTCGACAAGATCAGCACTCCTTTTGAAGAATTTCAAGACTCCCGAATACATTAGAAACTTAAAATATTTTTGTTATGCTTCCCAGTTGTTTCGTTTAATCAGGGCATTTTCTTTCCGTTGAACCTGAAACCCACTGATGGCGGCACGGTTAAATAAACATCTACTATATGCATGGAATCTTCTTCTATATAGAGTGAATCTCCTAACGAATTAGCGTAAAAAACACCCGCGGAATTATCCATTGAAACGAATGTTTGACTTTCATTACCGTTATTGTATCGTTTGGTTAATTTGAAAAACATATTTGTTGAATCTTGTCCGAATCCAACGTTCATGAATATATGTTCCAAATCTATTTCCATTGAATCTGTGACGTTACTAAAATTAGTATAAAATCCTTTATAAGTTCCTGAGAGAGAATCTGCAAATGGACACAAGGGGCAGTTTACAGGAGCGGGATTTGGTTCTAATGAATTGTTGTAATCAATTTTCTTCTTACAAGACAATGCAAGCAGCAATAATAACCATGTAAACGGAATAATAAGATTACGCACCATATTTACTCGGTTTTTTTTATGAAAACGTTCTCTAGACCAGAAACCGGGAACGTGTTTAAAACTAGTTTTATTTTGGTGAATCCCGAAAAACTCATATCGTTCAAATCGTCCCAATTGATAAGTATACTATATTGAACAATATCATTTCCATATTCATAATATGTTGTTTTCTTGGAAGCTGAACTAACTTCACCCTCATCAATGATTTTTTCATCTTCGAAGAAATAACATTTTCCGGATTTTTTAATTCGAAATGCATAATTATGTCCACGATCAGATGGAGTGAATGAATAGAGCGGTTGTCCGCTGACACCATCATCTACAATCGAGTTACTGGAACTAAATATGAAATCACCTTCAAATTCTTTCGATTTTAAATCTTCTTTAACTTCCTGGCCATCTTTCATAGGCTCCTTCATACAAGAATTCATGCCAAAAACAAAACAGATTACAAAGACGTGGACAAATGTTTTCAAGAAATTAAGTTTAGTAATTGTGAATAATGATAATCAATTTCATAAAGGTTGGAAATTCTAAATTAGTCAAATAACCTAAGCTAGGATTGGAAAGCATTTCCGCCAACAGTAATGTTTCCTATACAAATTGAAGCTCCTGGAATTTCATGACTTTTTTTTCAACCAAGGGAATAGGAGAGGTTTTCAACAGAACAACTAGTCCGTAGAGTAAGTTCAAGGGAAGAAGTAGGTAACGTAGAAATCGCATCATTGCGAAGATACAACTTAACTCAAAAGTAAAAATTCAAAATGTAAAAGGATTTTGAACCGAAATTAAAATCATGGAATCTTCTTACCGTCGAATTTGAATCCAAGCTCAGAATCAGAGGAAGTAATATGCGTTTCACGAATATGCAAAGAGTCATTTATTATGCTAAGGATTTCACCGGTTTCTGTGGCATAAAACTCTCCATCATTGTTGTTAATTGAAACGAAGGTCAGTTTATCAACCCCATTATTAAAATGTTTCGTGAGTTTAAAAAACATTACCGTTGAATCTTGTTCATAACCTAGCGACAGAAAAATGTGTTCCAAATCAACATTTATTGTATCCGGAGATGTGACATAATCCGGGGAAACAAAATAACCTCTATAGGTCCCTTCTAAAGAATCAGCATTACTACATAGCAGGCATCCTGGAATAGCATTAAGCTGTGCAGTAGAATAATGTTTAAATTTCTTATTGCATGAAATTGTTAAAACAACAATCAATAAAAACAGACTTGACCTCCTTTTTAATACACATTTCATTTCCTGCATTTTAATAATCTTGACTTACAAACCTATTCTCACTGCTATCCTCAGGGAAAGTAGTACAAATCAGATAAGATGAATTATCAGTTGTAAATCTCATGCCATTAGCTTTTTCCCATCTAACCGAAAAGGTGTATTTTTCTGTAAAGTCATCATAACCGCCATACTTAAAGACCTCTTCATCTCTTTTATGAATTTCACCAATTTCACCTTTGTGTAAGAGATTCCCATCTTTATAGAAATAACATTTCCCTGACCTTTTGATTTTAAGTCCATAATGGTGGCCGAGATCGTTTGGATAAATCGTATATAGAGCTTCACCACTACTTCCATTTTCCTTGTAGCTGTTAGTACTAATCCAATCATAACTTCCTTCAAAGTATTTCGGTTTAACCTGTTTCTCTTTATTACAGGAGCTAAGAACAATAAAGAAAAGTAAAATATATGTGAGGTGGTGAGTTTTCATTTAAACGTTTTTCGGATAAATCTAAGTCGTTTTAATTAAAGAAGCGAATTGTAATAATGGTTGGAAAAGAAATCATCCAATTATCAAGGAAGAGTTTCTCAAATCTTGACAATTCATAATTAACCATTAATAATTCTTTCAATTATCTTAGCACTCAAATTCATCTGAATGAAAATATCCGAATTAGTCTCTTTCCTCAATCAACTCGCCCCGTATTCCTACCAGGAATCGTATGATAATTCCGGGTTGTTAGTTGGCGATCCGAATGCTGAAATTTCGGGAGTTTTAGTTTCCCTTGATTGTATTGAAGCGGTAATTGATGAAGCCATTTCGCTTGGCTGCAACACCATTGTTTCGCATCATCCGATTGTTTTTAAAGGGTTGAAGCGTATTACCGGATCAAATTACATTGAAAGAACGGTTCAAAAAGCTATTAAGAACGATATCAACCTGATCTCCATTCATACAAACCTGGATAATGTTTCTCATGGTGTGAATAAAATTATCTGCGATAAACTGGGTCTGATCAATACTAAGGTTTTGCTTCCGAAAGAGTCAACGTTTGTAAAATTATCGGTTTACGTTCCGAAAACACATATTGACTTGGTTCGAAATTCAATTGCAGAAGCAGGAGCAGGGCAAATTGGCGATTACGAAGCTTGTAGTTTTGCAGTTTCGGGAACGGGTCAGTTTCGGCCTTTAGCCGGAGCGAATCCGTTCATAGGAAAGGCCGGAGAATTGGAATCTGTAGAAGAAATAAAGATTGAAGTTACGGTTCCTCATCCCAATCTGAATTCCGTGCTTTCAGCAATGCGTGCAAGTCACCCGTATGAAGAAATTGCTTATGATGTGGTGGCTTTGGAAAACCGGAACGAAAGAGTAGGTAGCGGAATGGTCGGAGAACTGGAAAAACCGATTGATTCGCTTGTGTTTTTGCAGCAAATAAAAACCACTTTTAACGCCGGAGTTGTCAGGTTCACCAATCCGAATAAAAAAGAAGTGCAGCGCGTTGCGGTTTGCGGTGGATCGGGAAGCTTCCTGTTAAACGTAGCAAAGAAGGCAAAAGCAGATGCTTTCATTACTGCTGACTTCAAATACCATGAATTTTTTGATGCTGAAAATCAGATTATTATAGCTGATGTCGGTCATTTTGAGTCTGAACAGTATACTTCTCACTGGTTAGTGGCGGAAATGCGGAAAAAATTTACTACTTTTGCCGTTCGTTTAACGAGTGTAAATACGAATCCGATAAATTATCTCTAAGGTATGGCTGCAAAAGCAAGTACAAAAGAAACAACAGTTGCTGAAAAGTTAGATGCATTGTATGCATTGCAAAAAATTGATTCTCAAATCGATAGTATCCGAACAGTTCGCGGTGAATTGCCATTGGAGGTACAAGACTTAGAAGATGAGATTGAAGGTCTTGAAACTCGCATGAAAAAAATGCAGGATGAGTTGAAAGAACTTGATACAGAAGTTACAGATCGCAAGAATGCAATGAAAGATGCAGAAGCAGCTATCATTAAATTCAAAGAGCAGCAAAATAACGTGCGTAACAACCGTGAATTCGAGTCTTTGGACAAGGAGATCGAGTTCCAGGAGTTGGAAATTAAATTGCACGACAAACGCATCAAAGAAGCGAAAGCGAAAGTTGCTGCGAAGAAAGAAGTTGTTGATGAAGCAAAAGAACGATTAGAATTCCGTAAAGGCGATTTGAAAGTAAAACAAGGTGAACTTGATGAAATTGTTGCTGAAACACAAAAAGAAGAAGAGGTTTTGGTCGCTAAATCAGAAAAAGCAAAAGCGTTGATCGATGAGCGCTTGATCATGGCTTATGATCGTTTACGCACAAATGCTAAAAACGGCCTTGCCGTGGTTGGTGTAGATCGTGATTCATGTGGAGGTTGTTTCAACAAAATTCCACCGCAACGCCAGTTAGATATTGATACTAAAAAGAAAGTAATTGTTTGTGAGCACTGTGGACGTATTTTAGTTCCGTTTGCCATCGAAGATTAATTCTTCAGAATAATATTCTTGAGTAAGGTCTCCTGGTAACTATCAGGAGGCCTTCTTTTTTTTATATTTATGACTCAACCAATCAGTCATTTTCACCAATGATTAACTCACGCGTACCAACCACACTTCTTTGATTTGCGTTTTTCTTAAAAAATGTTATTTTTGCTCTTCACTACAAGCTGCCCGTGAAATACTTAAACCTAAGCTTATTATTCATTTTTATGGTCTCCTCTAAAGCATTTTCACAAGATGTTGAGAATGTGCTGAGCAATGCAAAGGGGATTCTAAAGAACGATCCACTGACAATTTCAGGCGGAGTAAATGCCAATGCAACTTTTTATGATGCCCAGGGAATTGAGAACCGGAGAGATCCATTCTATTGGGCTTTCAATGGAAATTTCAATATTTCGATCCTGGGAAAAATCTCATGTCCGCTTACATTTACAATCACGCAGCAAGACAAGAAATTCACACATGGTCTTGACAAATTCTCTCAGCCGTTTAACCAGTTCGGTATTAGCCCAAGTTATAAATGGCTAACAGTTCACGCCGGATACCGCGCAATTAATTTTTCTGAATATTCCCAAAGCGGAACGTTGTTTCTCGGAGGTGGAATAGAAGTTAAGCCAACGAAATCGAAATTCTCCGGAACAATCGCTTATGGACGGTTTCTGAAAGCTATTCCTGTTGGCGGCGTAGACGGAATTGCAGTTGGACTTCCGGCATACGAACGCTGGGGCGGTGCAGGAAAACTGAAATATGGTTCCGAAAGCAATCATGTTGAAATGGTGTATTTCGCAGCGAAAGATGATCCGTATTCCATTGAATTTGATACGATCAACCAGATAACCCCCAAATCCAACCAGATCATTGGAATTATTACCAAACAAAAAGTAAACGACAAATTATCTGTTTCAGGGGATTTCCATTATAGCATGTATAATCCGAATACGTATCTGCCTGTTCAAAAGTTAGAACGATATACATATATCAATAAAGTTTTTGATCCACGCTCCGATTCAAAGTTCAATGCAGCATACAATCTTGCCGTAGAGTACAAGCTCTTTGACTATAACATTGGCGCCAAATTCAAGCGGATAGATCCTGATTATTATTCATTAGGTTCCGTTTTCATTGCAAACGATGTTCAGGAGTATTCACTGACATTAGGCAAACAGTTCTTTAAAAATAAATTGAGCGTTAACGGTTCATTGGGAACAACTGAAAATAATTTGGATAAGAACCAGATTGCTACTCAACGCAGAATTGCGGGTTCAGTAAACACGTCAATTTCCTTGATCAGGAATTTAAACCTGAATCTCGGCTACAACAGCTTTTCAAGTAATGTTGTTGCAATCAGAGATGTTTTTTACGACTCCATTCGTTTGACACAGCTCAATCAATCTGGAATGTTCTCAGCAAACTATTCATTCGGAACAAAATGGAAGCAGAGTTTGAACCTGACAACATCTTACCAGGAATCGGGCGGAAACAAAACTCCGCTGAATACCATGATTCTTATTAACCCTTCCTATAACATCACCATTCAAAAAACGAAAACCACGTTTACTTCTGCGTTGAGTTTTTCGCAGAACAGCATGCAATCAACAACAACCAGAAACATCGGGCCAACGTTCGGGTTGCAACAAGGGTTAATGAAACAAAAGGTTAAGACCGGGGCAAACTTCACGATCCAGGATTCCAGAAAGAATGATGTGCTTACAAATTACAATATGGCCAACAACACCTTTATCACTTATTCTATCAATAAATCGAACAGTTTAAAGATCAATCACAGTTTCATTTATAGGAAAGCATTGGTTGAAGGAGCACAGAATTTTAAAGAACACCGGTTGATGATCAATTACAGCTACACATTCTCATACGGGATAAAACAATTGAAAAACAAGAAATCAAAAGAAAATGCTGAAATTTAGTCTCTTGCTTATAGGAATATTCTTGTGTTTTGGGATGAATGCCCAGAGCATCAGGCTTGTTGCAAAAAGCAATGAAAAAACGATAGAATTAAAATGGTTTACGAATAGTTTAACGGCAAATGAAGGAGTAAATATTTACCGACAGTCAACAGATGGTTCCTGGTCGAAAATAAATTCTGCGCCAATCAGAAAAGGTGATTATTATCCTACTGCTGCAGAAATTCAGTCTGATCCTGATTTGAAAGAACATCTTGAATTATTAAAAGCCACCAAACCACTGGAAAGCTTCGGGCTTTTACTTGCCAGTATGGAAGCTATCAAAAGCACTCCATTTGCCCGCGCTGCCGGATTGTATTATTCAGACAATCTGCTGGCATCAACAACTGGCTACAAAGTTGCATTATTGGTACAGGGAAAAGAGACCGCTTTTGCAGAATACAACTTAGCAGATCACCAAAACGATTATTTTTCACTGAACGAAATTGAGTTTGAGCAGCGCTTAAAAAAGGTTTATTTCAAATGGCTGGTTGAAGATTCCAAATTCTACGCGGTGAATGTTTACAGGTCTGTAAGTCCTGATTCTATAGGAGAATTGATTACTAAAAACCCAATTATTCCATCGAAAGTTAAAAATGAAGCAGGAGTACAGGAATATCCGAAATGGTTTTTGGAAGATCGTTTGGTCGCTGAAAAAAACACCTACTATTATCGGTTGGTTGGATTAGGTTTCTTTAACCAGGAATTAAAAATTTCAGAACCTATCAAAGTCCGTATCAAAGACGAAACGGCACCCATTCCGCCGGTACTGAAAAGCAAAACAGAAGATCCGGAAGGATTTGCAATCTTTTGGGAACAATTGGAACGAAGCGATGATCAATCCGGGTTTGAAGTTTTCCTGACCGATAGAAACGATACAATTTTCCATTCATATTCAACAGAAACAATCAGTTTGGAGGTTGACAGCTTTTTTGTAAAGCTCAATAAAGTTGGAACCTATTCTGTAAAAGTGGCCAGTAAGGATGCTGAAGGGAATTACGGTTATTCGAATGAGTTTGTACTTGACTTTTTAGACAAAACTCCACCTATGAAACCAATTAATGTTCAGCTAAACACAGATTCCACATTGATCAGGGTTACCTGGGATAAAAATACTGACGCCGATATTTTAGGGTATAAAATTTACAGGGGAATAAACGGAGTACAAAATTCAATGGCACTTCAGAATTCAACTCCATTTGCAGAAAACTTCTATGTCGACAAACTGCCTAAAAACTCAAAGAACAGTTTTAGCTATTTTGTGATTGCTATTGATTCGGCTCTGAATGAAAGCGTTATGTCGGAAATTGCTTCTAAAAGATTACTAGATGTAGTCCCGCCCAAAGCTCCGTTCATTAAAAATATTGAATCTCAGGAAAAGGGAGTATTGATTTCCTGGTCGAAAAACACCGAAATTGATTTGTTTAAATACGAACTATTCAGAAAAAACATTTCAGATTCTTTAAGTGATTTTGTTCAGTTAAATCTAACTGAACTCAATGTAAATTCGGTTTCGTTCCTCGACAGAAGTTTTCAGAAAGGAACTGAGTTCGTTTATGTTTTGTATGCTTTAGATTCTTTAGGCAATAAAAGTTTGCAATCAAATCAGTATAAGTATTTCATGCCGAAGGAAAAGGAAAAATCATCGGTTACATGTCAGCTAAAACAACCAAAACTCGTTAAAACATCCAATTCGGCAAAGTTATCCTGGAGTATTAAGCCCTACACGGAATCAGTTAAATACATCGTATTCCGAAAAAGCAACGGATCAGGTTTTCAGCAGGTAAGCGGTTTACTCGAAACGAATAAATACACCGACAGGACCGTAGAAAACAACCAGGTATATGTATATGAAATCCGCTGTTATCTGGAAGATGGCAGTTATGTAAAAAGTGAACAAAAAGAATTGACCCGCCCAAAACGGACAAATAAAGAACCTAAAAAATGAAAACTATGAATCGTACTATTATTACTAGTGTGCTCGTGGCATGTTTGTCAAGTGTGACGTTATTCGGACAAGTAGGAGTGAACACAGCAACGCCCGACTCATCTGCAGCATTGGATATTCATTCTCCCAATCCTTCTGATCAAAGAGGCGTTTTACTTCCGCGAATGACGCGAAGTGAACGACTAGCTATTAATTCTCCCGCTTTACCACCTCAGGCATTAATGGTTTTTGACATTACAGATAACCTGTTTTATTATTTCGACGGATCAAAATGGAATGGCCTGGTTCCGAAACAAGAACAGTCGGTATATGTCAACAATCCCACCGTTAACGGTAATATTGTTATTGATTCCGGAAGTGTTATTACACCGCATGCAGATGTGAATATTGCAGACATTGATACGGCCAATATAAACGTGGTTTCGCAATTAAATGTTCCTGGCTTTAGTACGAATGCACTTGTTCCAAGTGGCGCAATCATCATGTGGAGTGGTAACACAGCTCCAACGGGTTGGGCCTTGTGTGACGGAAATGAGTATTGGGCAAATGGGGTTTTGTATGATCCGTTTGGGCTTGACTACGGAATTCCGCGCACAGTTACCCCGAATTTATTCGGGAGATTTATTGTTGGCTATAATCCTTCATCAGCAGCGGGCCCGTTAACCGCACCAAATGACGGACTTATAGAAAATTATGGCACCATCGGAAATAGAGGTGGTGAAACTGCACATTTACTTTCAAGTGCTGAAAGCGGTTTACCTTCTCATGCTCATACAACGAATCCACACAATCATGGGTATCCCGACAATACTTCAACCAACGATGCAAACCGGGGAACACTATCCGGTGGTGCGGCTGATGCAAACGAATATGATTTGTACAGAACAACTTATGATGCAACTGTTGTTGTAAATTCTTCCGCTGCACAAAATGCTTCGGTTGTTCATGAGAATCGTCCACCATATTACGTACTGGCATACATTATCAAACTATGATTATGCGGTACCAGTTACTATTCTGGCTGTTTTTTCTCTTTGCAGGAAAATCAGCCATAGCGCAAGTAGGGCTTTTCATCAATGATGAAGCCGGGGGAATCCGAGTAATGAATAATACATCTTTATACATACAAGGTGATTTTCATATTATAGCTATCAATAACACTCCAATTCGACAGTTGATAAATGGTAAAGTTTACCTGGAAGGAGATCTTATTTGTGATGATAAAATAATTTTTGAAAAGGATAGTAACAATGCTGTAAACGGCAGTACACTTCAATTTATCGGAACAAATGACTCCTATATTTCAGGAACTGTAACTCCACAGATCTATAAACTGAATTTCGATAAAACTGCAGGCAATGTTTATATCAGCAGGGATATCGAAGTTCATGACACCATTGAATTCATCCAGGGGAACGGGATTATTGCAGATACTGCAGAAGTATTCCTGAAGTTCCGCCAACAGAGCAACACGGTGAATGCCAATCCGTACCTTTTGAACGAACGTGCTGCTTCCCGATTTTTAGGTGACGGTTTTGTTTCAACGGCCATCACTACTTCTAATTTCTATGATACAGATATCGCAAATACCGGTTTTTATTTCACTCAGGGCCTAACCGATTCGCTTTATTTAAGACGAGGTCATACCAAACAATTGTATGCCGGAGAAGGAAGTGTTGACAGGTATTTTGATATCAAATACACTATTCCTATCGGAAATACACCTGTATTTGATACTGTCGGGATGCGTTACCTGGCAGATGTAAATTATGCCGCACTTGGAGTTGATACCTCGAAACTGAAAATGTATGTTTCACCAACTTTTAGCGATGCCACGTTCAATCGTGCAAACGATTCTTATGTAGATTCTACGAGACGCGACCTTTATGATGGCTCTGTTTTTGGCGATCCGTCAATTGTTACTGCCATTTCGCCGATTTACTATCGATTTACCCTTGGTGATTCTACATGTAGCAACGCTCCATTTGCAAATCTTCCGAACAGCATTGTTCATCTTTGTGATATAGACAGTATAAATGTATCCGCTCTGAATCAACAGGTAAATGGGTTCCCGAATTCTGTCAGCTACTTTTGGAATGATTCGGTAATTGAGCAGAACCGCACATTTTGGGCAGACACCATTTACAGGGAATATGTTGTAAAGCTAACTGATCAACGAGGATGTTTTAGTTACGACACGTTAAGAATTGCGCCCGTTGTACCTAATCCGGTTCCGGAATTTGAATGGACCAATGTATGCCAGGGAAATGCCACAGAATTCAGAGAGCAGACAACTATTGAGCCCGGCGGAACATTCACATCATCATGGAATTTCGGAGATGGAAATGAACAGTTGAATCCGGCCAGCGACACAATTTATCACACATACAGTTCAGACAATGATTATACAGCAACACTCACTTCTACAAGTAATTACGGATGTGTCGCCACACAATCTTACGCCATAAGCGTCTTTAATTACCCGGTTGCGAATCTCGTACTTACAACCGATTGTATTTATGACGAGTTGGTTGTTAACGGTTCCGGTTCAACAGGAACTACAAATCCTGTTAGCTCACTGATCAATTCATGGACATTCAAAGTTGACGGTACAATTGTAAATACGGGGAGCGATCAGTTTTCCGATCCGTTAAACAGTTACACTCCTGGAAATCATGTTATGGAATATATTGTTGTTTCAGGTGTAAATTGCAGCGATACCGTTACACAGGCATTTACCATTTACGAACAGGACAGTGCAGCGTTCACCGTTTCAAATTTATGTTTGAACGATACACTTTCAATTCAGAATACCTCGGTGATTTTCAATCCGGGAGCAACATACTCGTGGGACTTTGGTGATGCAACAACTTCAACAGATTTTGAACCCGTGAAAGTGTACAATTCGCCCGGAATCAAGATTATACAACTGATCGTTCAAACAAGTGCTCCTTGTGCTGATACATTTGAATTGGCAATGAACATACTTCCGCTGCCATCGTCAGATTTTGCAGTAGCTTCGGCTTGTCTGGAAACCAATGTAAATTTCTCACCCCTTGCTTTTGACGGATCTTCCAGCTATAACTGGGATTTTGGAAATGGGGACAACTCGACTGCTGCATTTTCAAACACACAGTACAGCACAGCAGGAACTTATAATGTGGTTCTTGAAGTTACAAATTTAGCAGGCTGTGCAAGCCAGACACAACATGCTGTTTCTGTTATGAACGGTCCAACCGCAGGTTTTAATGCACCGGATGTTTGTATTGGAAACACGACCAATTTCTACAACACATCAGTTGGAGGTTTGAGCTCAGAATGGTCATTTGGCGATTTTTCAAACTCGACCGTGACAAGTCCGCAGTATACTTATGGAAACGCAGGAAACTATGCTGTAACTCTTGTTGTAACTGATAATTCAGGCTGTACCGATACTATGACCCAGTCTGTTGGAGTTCATGCTTTACCTGTTGTTCCTATTGCTTCGGTCTCAACTTGCGGCAATTCTTATGTGCTGAATGCGCAAAATCCGGGAGCTGCATATTATTGGTCGCCGTCGAATGAAACTACTCAAAGCATTACTGTTACAGAAGACGGAAACTATTCCGTTCAAATTACAGATGCTTTCGGTTGCAGTAATTCGGGAAGTGCTGCTGTAACTTTGAACGATATCGTTCAGCCGAATTTAGGTGCTGATGCTTCAGCATGCGGTGAAATGGAGTTAGACGCCGGTTATTCCGGTGCTGATTACATTTGGAGCACCACAGAAAACACAGAAATAATTACAATCAATACACCGGGAACATACTGGGTTGAGGTAACCGATCAAAACGGTTGCATTGGTTCAGATACCATTTCAATTCTCAATGTTTATTCATTTACGGAACCGGATTTAGGACCTGATCAAACACTTTGCGAATCGGTTTTCCCTTTGAATCCGGATGCAGGAACATACAGTTCTTATTTATGGAGTACAGGGGCAAATTCGTCTTCTATTTCCATACCCGGAACAAGTACGGTTTGGGTAGAAGTTACAGACGTGAATGGCTGTTCTGGTCGTGACACACTGACTGTGACCAGTCTGAATAGTCCCGAAAGTCTTTTGCCGCCAACCGCGTCCGGATGTGATCAATCAACATTATTGGCAACCAACAATTCCGGTTACAACTGTTTATGGGGCGGAGGGCAAACAAGTAATTTCGTTCTGGCAAATACTTCCGGGCAATACACCGTAACAATTACAGATCCTTCAACTTTGTGTTTGGTACAAGACACAATCCAGGTAACTATTCAGCCATCACCTGGTATAAACCTGGGGCCAGATCAATCAGTTTGCGCGAATATCGGAGTAGTGCTAAATGCACAGAATCCTGGAAGTACTTATTCCTGGACATCAAGCTCAGGTGTTGTTGTTAGCACAAATCAAACGTATTCACCACCTTCTTCCGGAGTATATGTAGTGAATGTTGAAAACAACGGCTGCTCAGCGAGTGATGCTATCAGCGTTAATTTGCTGCCTGCGCCTTACATTCCTGTTCAAACAACGGTGAAGTACATTTGCGGAACCACTCCTGTAGTTTTAAGCGGTAGCCCGTTTGGCACCAATTCATGGACATCTCCAAATGGCTTTACTTCCAGCGCTCAGAACGTTTCAGTTTCAGGAATCGGCAATTACACTGTTCAGGCTTCAATAGGCGGATGTTCGGCAACGGAAACATTCCAGCTGGAGACATCGCCCATGCAAATTGAGGCTTATTATCTTGTAGATACAGATACTTCAACAAATTTATCGTTGAAATTCATTGATCTGAGTTCACCAACACCGATAAGCTATTTGTGGAGTTTCGGCGATGGAATGTTTGATACAATTGCAAGTCCTACACATACATATTTGGTAGTTGATACATTCCTCACTTCACTTACTGTCTCGAACGGATATTGTATCAGCACCTATTCGAAAGAAGTGAACAGTAAGGATTTCTTCACTGCAGATGATCCAAACGCGTCGTCACTCAATATTGAGGATTTTACAATTTATCCGAACCCGGCAACGAATCAGCTAACAATAGAACTCCTTTTGACCGATTATGCCAATACAGTTCTATCTATGTATGATCTGAATGGTAGAGTGGTAGCGAATTTCAACGACATCGAAAACGAAAAAGAAATCCAGATCACGCATGATTTGTCGGCATTGAACCCCGGAACTTATTACCTCCGCATTCAATCTACCAGCTTAAAAGGAAACGTTCAAAAAGTTGCAAAACTTGTCAAGTTATAATACACATATGAAATTAGTAAAACTCTTATTTATTGTAGGTTTTATTCAGCCATGCTGGGGCCAGTTTATTGGTTTCGGCTCCTTGTATCATGAAAATTTAGGCACATTAAACAGTGCTTATCTTTCCAAAAACGGTGATCAGGATTTGTTTCTCAATTACAGAAAACAATGGGCAACCGTTCCGAATTCTCCTGAGTACATCAACGCCTTATTTTCTCTGCCGATGAAAAATAACAAGATCGCACTTGGTTTTGTTGTTAATGCGCATGAAATAGGAGCTTTGAAAAGACAAAAACTGGGAGCTCTGTATCGATACAGGCTTAAATTTTCAGACACGCAATTTCTATCGTTTGGAGCAGGCATAGGAGCTGAGCGTACAATCATTGACCTTAGCCGTATACAGGCCGACGACATGACTGAGTTGTCCGATTTCCAAATGAATCAGCAGTCGGTTATTGCTGCGTTTAATTTCGGAGTAAGCTATAAAATCAAGAGTTTTGATGTTGGTCTCGCCATGGATTTCTATTCAGGGAACCAATTGAGGTTTTCGAATCCAACGAATAACAACTCACTTTTATTCTCAAAAGTTCCAACATATTCGTTCCAAACATCGTGGAATAAAGCAATCAATGAACGATGGACTTATCGTCCTTCCCTGATTGCTTATTCAACACAGGGATTGCCCGTTTTTGTTGATCTGACCAATCGCTTTATTTTCGACCAGAAAATTGATCTTGGCGTTGGCTATCGTCAATTGCGCGACATGAATGTGAGCTTCGGATATACATTTGTGAACCAGTTGAAAATGGTGTATTTGTACCAATTTCCTGTTGCATCAGCTACAACAAGTTTAGGCGGAACCCATGAAGTTGCACTCATTTTTAAACTTAACGGCGGAAAATCATCCGAACAAACGTTTGGAAGTTCTTCCCGAAAAGCAGAAGAATTGCAGCAGGAACTCGATCAGACACAACTAAAAATTGATCGTTTGAACCAGCAGCTCGATTCCATCAATAAACGAATGTCCAACCAGGAAGAAGCGCTTGACGAATTGAAAAGATCGCAGGTAAGTTCTTCTGAAATAAAGAATTTGGTCGATTCAATTGGCAAAACATCTCCTAATTCTGATGTTTCTGCTATCAAAATTCAAAAGTACGAAGTAGTAAACGTATCCAGCCAAAGCGATATTGATGCCTTAATAGAAGATGCCGGAGCAAATTACCGCATTGTATTGGGCGCATTCCGGAATGTTGACAAAGCACGTGAACTCAACAAAACATTGATGCGAGATTTGTCTTACTCACTTGAAATTGTAGAAGTAAAAGTAGGCGAGAAGATCATGTATTTCGTTTGCCAGAAGGAAAATTACACTTCTGTTAAAAAAGCCGGAGAACAGCTTGTAAGTTTCAAAAAGTCGAATAAGACGAAGTACGAAACATACTTAAATGGTGAACCGTGGATTCTGAAAATGAACTATTAATTGATTTGAAGATGACACTTACACACGAATTGAAATTGAAAACGACGATGACATCACTACAGAATTTGAAAAAGCTCCTTTTCATTATAGTTTCCCTCATTCTGACTTCAGAAAGTTTGAATGCGCAGTCGGTTGGTGGTACCTTAACCAGTATCGACACAGCGAAATGTGCAACTGCGAATAATGGTCTTATTACACTTTCAGGCCATACAGGCGCTGTAATACGCTGGGAATACAGTTATTCCGGCGGAGATCCGTGGACACCTATTCCGGTAACAGCAACAGCTTACAATTTCAGTAATTTGTCACAGAGTATTTCGTACCGCGCAATTGTACAGCAGCCTTCATTTTTACCGGCAACATCCAGTATTATTCGCGTGAACGTTTACAGCGCAACG
>CAMLIF010000068.1 GCA_946479985.1 uncultured Flavobacteriales bacterium | reverse complement strand
CGAGATCACAGGAAGTGACTGGAGTTCAGACGTGTGCTCTTCCGATCTATTGCCAACTTCACAGATGTTGATGTGGTAGACAACAAAATCCTTCTTTCGGGAAGCAGAAACCCCATTGGCGGTGCTACGAAAAGCAGTATTTACCTTTTGCGCCTGAATTACGGTCCTGCCAGTGGTTTAGGATTCGAGGATTTGTGGGCCGATAATAATTTTACCTGTTACCCGAATCCGGCTGCGAACAACAGCCTGAACATTGATATCGCGGAAAGCGGAACTATTCAAATTTGTTCCATTGACGGAAGAATTTTGTACCAGGACGAATTGCTGCAAGGAATTTCTGAGGTTCAGATCCAATCAGAATACAAAGGAATGGCTATTGTTCGCTTCCAGAGTACAGAAGGAAAAACAGCAACTCAAAAAATATTGTTTCAATAACACTTTTAGCCAGTTAAATCTGGCCGTTTTCTGCCCCGAATGCACGAATTTCCTACTACTGACAGTACTCATTAGATAATGTTAACAACACTAATTCGTGTATTCGGTGCAGATTACAACATTCAGTCAACCAATAGCTTATAAAACCAATTGTGATTTAAATTAAAAATCATTCAACCCGAACAATAAACAGAAGTCATTGTTTAACTCTTAATTGAAGAAAACTATTTTGTACAAGCTTATAATTCACCTATCTTTGTAGACATGTGGTCGTTGAATAATAAGTGTTGGTCGATAATTTTCGTTTTTTGCGCAATATTAATCGGTTGCACTCCGAACAAAGAACCTGCTAAATCCTTCAATAATTACAATCCAAAAAAAGCCCCTCTTCTCAATCCGTATTTCATTGAATTAACAGAAGATGCCCCTACCCGATTTGCCGACCTTTGGAACAGAAAGCTAATTAATGATCTTGCCATCAACGAAGTAGTACTGTATACTTTTGGTGGAAAAAATCCTTCCGACACTTTAGAAAAACGGGTTTTCATCTTCTCAGAACAAGGAAGAAACCTCGCTTACAAAGATTACAAATTTGACGAATCGCCTGGAATCTGGAGTCAGGGAGAACTGGTTTGGTCGAACAGCTACCACCATCTGAACATCCGTTTCAACAAACATTTCGGGATTAACCGGTTATCTACTGCATCAATCAGCAAGACAAAAGATGGCTTTCTGGTCTTAAAACGAAAAGCGCTTGATCGATTTGATACCACATTTGTAAGAGGAACCCTGGAGCAGCCTAAAAGCGTAGTCTCGAAAATTGGTAAGAACATATTCTCTATTGATGTTTTCTTGCCAACAGGAGCCAGTACAGAAGATATAAAAGCTGCATACGACTCACTCGCATACACCAGTGAAGATCTTATTTTTGCTCAGAAAAATGTAATTTTCGTTGAAAACAACAAACCCATCGGAGCATTTCTTCTAAACGAAGCTTTCAGCCAGGTTACACAAACCAAATTGTGGGAATACGACGGAAACGGAAATCTTACGTTGTATGAAGAATACATCGGGAACGCAACGGTTCGCTCTATCACCTGGACATACAGAGATGATTTACTTCCAAAAACCATTACTATTGGTCGAAAGCAGTATTTTTACGCCTACAAATAATCATGTACAGTAAAGAGCAGCTTCGGGAAATCAGAACACAATTTTGGGCCGATTTCAAAAAACACATGCAGAAACATCGCTCCAGTAACGGGCGAAGAATGAACTGGATCAATTATCCTTCAGAAGTTGACTTCATCTTTATTCGCCTGCACGCCGAAAATCACGGAATTGCTTTTTCATTTGATATACAGGGAAAAGATGCCGGAGTACGTGCTATTGTCTGGGAACAGATGACAGAACTGAAATCGGTACTCGAATCAGAAATGGGAACCGATGGAATGTGGCTGGAACATCAATTCTCTGAATCGGTTCCGGAATTCTCTTCTATTCGCTGGGAAAAAGACGGATTACGTTTTTCAAACCCGGCCCATCAGCAGGAAATCTTTGAATTTTTCGAAGACCGATTAGTAAAATTTGATGCTTTTTACCAGGAATTCAAAGACATCCTGATCACTTTAACAACCTAACCATCGGAATTGGTGCAATAAGTAAGAACATGTTCCGTTTTTGAAGAAAAACCGACTTAAATAACTTGTTAAAACCTTAAAAAAACTAAACTGATCAACTTTTGAACTTTGATGCTAATTTAAGTTCGTATTTTTAGCCCATGAAAAAAGGAATACTTCTCTTTGCACTTAGTGCTCTTGCCAATTACAACTATGCTCAAACCACCGTTTTCTCTGAAGATTTCGAAAGTGGCTTAAGCAATTGGACCATTCAAATTGAAGATACTTTTCACGTTGACACAACTGTTTATCAATATGCTCCGGGATGGATCATTGTAGCCGACCCAATTGGCTCAACAGATTCTGTAGCCGCAGCAACTTCTTTTTTCACTACACCGGGAAAAGCCAATCGCTGGTTGATTTCTCCTCCAATTACAATTGGTTCATTCGGAAATATTATTAGCTGGAACGCGCGCTCATTCGACCCGAGTTATCCGGATGGTTACCGCGTATTGGTTTCAAATACAACCAATGATATTTCGGCTTTTACTGATACTATTACCCTGATCCAACAGGAATACGAAGAATGGACAACCAGAAGTGTCAACCTGAGTGACAGCGGATATGTTGATCAAACAATATATGTGGCCTTCATCCTGGATTCATACGACATGTACAAATTGTATCTGGATGATATTTCTATGGTCATTGAAGATCCGGTTGGATTAAATGAGGAACTTGCTTTGGAATGGGCGCTATACCCGAATCCAACAGAAGACATATTGAATATTCAGTCTGAATCAAATTTGAAAGATTACCGTATTTTGACAATGAACGGTCAAATTGTTGGTTCAGGTATTTTGGAAGACAAATCTATTTCCGTTTCCGATTTACAACCAGGAACCTATTTCCTTGAAGTAAGAACAGAGGAAAATGCAGTTTACCGCAAACGCTTTGTGAAGGCGTAATTCTGCATATTACACTTTCTCTGCCACCCACCTTAATCCTCCCTCAAGGGAGGAGACAGAAACTCGTACTAAAAACAAAGAAGTCATCAACACTTCCTCCCTTGAGGGAGGGACCGAGGAGGGTGGTCGACAACCCTCATAGCCATCAAGAATTCAGGAAACTAAGATCAGAGCCTCCCCGTACTTTGCTCACTCTGCGGGAAAACAGATTAAGAACTTGAATTTTTAGAATAAACAAAAAAGAGGACTCTTCCGAATCCTCTCTCCTATTACAAAATCTTAAACCAGATTATGACAACTGACCTGCATCTTCAGCAACAGCCGTTGAAATTGCACTTTTCTCAAAGCGAATTTTCGAACCTTCCGAATTGATCAAAACTGTTGTATCTGTTACTTCCAAAATTTTACCGTGAACACCACCAATGGTTACCACTTTATCACCCTGCTTTAAATTCTTACGGAATTCTGCCAACTCCTTTTTCTTCTTGTTTTGTGGACGAATAAAGAAAAAGAAGAAGATGATTACCATCATTCCGATCATTAACAACTGTGGATTCATACTGTTTTGTTTTTATTTGTTTGACAAAGTGCTTAAACGCCTGCTTTGTTCTGATTATACTTAATTGATAATTTTGGCCTGGATAGTTACAATAGTAACATCAGGTGTTGTGTTAGCCAAAATGCGAATAGACTTTTGCAATCGACCGACAGGAGCATTTTTTGTGTCTACAGTAGCTTTAATAACTCCGGTTTCTCCCGGTGCAATCGGATCTTTCGGAAAATCAGAAACCGTACAAGAACATGTTGGTTTCACATCAGAAATAACCAGCGGACTATCGCCTGTATTTTCCACTTTAAAACTCGCTTTGATCACTTCACCAACAGCCACCTTTCCAGCATCATAAACTGCTTTCACTTTCAGCGTTGTTCTGTAGCCAACCTGTACCTTTTTTTCACCGCCGCATGAGCTTAACAATACAAAAGCCGCTAAAACACTCGCAATTCCAAGAATCTTCTTCATAATTAATTGATTAATCCTTTACCTATTTTTACAATTCTTCCTGAGGCAGTCAATTCAGAAATGGCTTTATCTAAAATTCCATTAATGAAACTGGGACTTTTCTCCGTTGAATAGAATTTTGCAATCTCGATATACTCATTCATACTTACTTTCGAAGGAATTGCTTTAAAAACAATCAATTCTGTAAGCGCCATACGAAGCAGCAATACATCCATTTTCGCGATTCGCTCCAACTCCCAGTTATTTGTCATTTTATCAATAACCTCCAAGAGTTCGCTTTCCATATCAACCGTTTTGCGAAGCAGCGTTCGTACAAAGTCAAGTTCATCGTCTTTATCCTTATATAAAGGCAAGATCTCAATTCCGTCTTCCGTTGCAGCTTTAATGGTTTTGATCACCATTTGACAAACCAAATCAATATCATCGATCCAGAAAATGTTCTTTTCTTCGAAATAGGAATAAAGTACTTCTGAGTTAGCGATATCTGTTTTAAACAAATCGATCAAAAACTGCTTGTCTTCTTCAAATCCGGTCAATTCGTTGTTCATGTGAGTTAAATAAGACTCACTATCTTTCAGACCATTAAATATTTTTCGGAAGATCTCTTGTTCCACGTCACCTACCCAATTCACTGTGCGGTCTTCCGACTCATAACGCAAGCGCTTTGAATCTTCCAGCAAAACAAGAATTGAATTATCGATAAACTTGGTATTTGGGTTAAGATCTTCTTCTGACGGTCTCAATTTCTTAGCGTTTTCTTCTGCTCTTGAAACAGCTAAACGTTTGATCTCGCCAAAGGTTAGTAACAGACACAAATACAAATCGTAAATGCGCTCAATAGACGAAAGCAATTCTTTTTCGGTTTTCACCAAATTTACTTCCTCCGATTGGTAATACGCATAAAGCGATTGAAGTACTTTAACTCGTAAATGTCTTCTGTTAAGCATTTTAATATCCCTTTATTAAAGTGGTAATTTAATTTTTCCAATTGCAGAAATACGCTCTTCAGCCATTTTATTTGCAATTTGGTATGTTGGTATTCCTTCTGATTTAGAGCGGCTAACGATATTGGAGATCGTTGTGTAGATTTCCTCTGCTTTTTGCATTCCCCATTCAGCCGGCAATCCTTTCACTTCAGAATAACAGTTGATTACACCACCTGCATTCAAAGCGAAGTCAGGAGCATAAATAATTCCTTTGTCCATTACAATCTGACCATGAACCTGCTCTTTAGCTAACTGGTTGTTTGCAGCACCGGCAATAATAGAACACTTCAAACGACTCAAAGTCTCATCATTCACCGTTGCACCCAAAGCACAAGGAGCATAAATATCCATTGGAATATCATAGATTTCATCCAACCCAACCACTTTTGCTCCGTAAGTTTCAGAAACGCGTTTCAATGTGTCTTCGTGGATATCTGTGATAAAAACCTCCGCTCCTTCCGCAGTCAAATGTTTCACTAAGTACTCACCAACATGACCAACACCCTGAACAGCAACTTTTTTTCCAGCCAAAGAATCGGATCCGAATTGTTCTTTCGCACAAGCCTTAATTCCCATGTAAACACCAAAAGCCGTTACCGGAGACGGATCACCGCTTTTTCCAGGTAAACCAACAACGTACGGAGTTTCCATGCTCACGTAAGACATATCAATCGGAGAAATACCAACATCTTCAGCTGTAATGTATTTTCCTGCAAGGGAATGAACGAATTTTCCGAAACGACGGAAAAGAGCTTCCGATTTCATACTACGCGCATCACCGATAATAACCGCTTTTCCACCACCCAGATTTAATCCTGAAATAGCATTTTTGTATGTCATTCCACGCGAAAGACGCAAAACATCATTCAACGCTTCCATTTCACTGCCATAGGCCCACATCCGTGTTCCACCCAATGCTGGTCCGAGAACTGTATTATGAACTGCAATAATTGCTTTTAAACCGGTTTCATTGTCAGAACAAAACAATAATTGTTCATGATTTAGCGCGCTCATCTGAGAGATGACGGGATTCTCGCTTAGGTTTACATTGGAGATATCTTTAACTTCTACCATAACTAAAGAACTTAATATTCAAAAAATAGTTTTTCAAGACGAATATGTACTTTTGTAGCGCAACATCGCTTTGAAGTGCGCAAAAATAGGAATAAAACAGATGAAGTCTCTTAGCTATTTGAACAAATATTTTTACAAGTATCGCTGGAGACTCATATTCGGAATCGTTTTCATTGCACTGAACAATTATTTCGGAGCAAAAATGCCTGTTTTAGTCAAAGATGCCACAGACACTCTTTTTGACAGCTCCTCGCACGAAGGAAAACCTCTGTTTCAGAACCCCATATTTCTTATTGCTGTTACTTACATCTCATTCTCACTAATTTCGGGATTTTTCTTGTTTTTAACACGGCAGACAATCATTATTATGTCGCGACATATAGAATACGACCTTAAAAACGAGATTTACAATAAATATCAGCAGCTTCATTTCGGATTTTTCAAAAAGAATCGTACCGGCGATTTAATGAACCGTATTTCGGAAGACGTATCCCAGGTACGTCAATATCTTGGGCCAGGAATCATGTATACAGCCAACCTGGTAATCATGTTTCCGCTGGTAACCTACCAAATGATAAAAATTGATGCATATTTAACATTGTTCGCCCTACTCCCTCTGCCGATCATGACCATCCTGATCTACTTTGTTTCAAGCAAAATGAATCGCATGAGTAAAGAAGTGCAAAAGGAACAATCACATTTAAACACACTAGCACAGGAAACATTCTCAGGAATGCGTGTAATAAAAGCATATCTGCAGGAACGGCACAGCAACCAGCGATTCAGCAGCAGCTCCGGAGAATACCTGAAGAAGCAAATGAAATTAGTGCGGATCAATGCGCTTTTCATGCCAACCATTATGCTTTTAATCGGAGCCAGCAGCATGCTCAGTATTTACGTTGGCGGAACACTTGTATTACACAAAGAACTTTCTGCCGGTTCCATTCTCGCATTTATCGGTTTTGTATACAAAATGACCTGGCCGTTCGCAAGTGTAGGCTGGGTAACCAGTATCATTCAGCGAGCCAGTGCCTCTCAAACCCGGATTAATGAATTCCTGCAAACAGAACCTGAGATCATCACAAAGCCACATGCAGAAAAAGTGGAATTTGAGTCGTTGAAATTCAATCATGTCAACTTCAAATACCGCCCCGACCTGCCAATGGCGCTTGAAAACATCAATATCGAATAAAAAAAAGGGCAAGTTCTCGGGATTATCGGCAGAACCGGATCCGGGAAATCGACCATTCTGCAATTATTACTGCGACAGGTTGACCCAAGCTCCGGAACGATCTCTGTAAACAACAAACCATTAACCGATATAGACCTGCACCACTTCAGATCGAGTTGCGCAGTTGTTCCGCAAGACGTTTTCCTATTCTCGGACACAATCAAGCGAAACATTCTCTTTGGAAGCGAAGTGGATGTTACCATGAACGAAGTAGAACAAGTAACAAAAGACGCACACGTTTACCACAACATTGTTGATTTCCCGGATAAATTCGAAACACTTTTAGGTGAACGCGGCGTAAATCTGAGCGGTGGACAAAAACAACGTGTAAGCATTGCCCGGGCATTAATCAGAAAACCTAAAATCCTGGTACTCGACGACTGTTTATCAGCTGTAGATACGGAAACAGAGGAAATTATTCTCCGAAACCTGGACAAATACCAAAGCGAGTACAACACGGCAATGGTTATTGTGAGTCACAGAATCTCCAGCATCAGAAATGCAGACTGGGTTTTGGTTGTGGAAGACGGAAAAATTGTTGAACAAGGAACCCAGGAGTCGTTATTGGAAAAGAATGGCCTTTTTGCAGAGATGACTTTCAAGCAGTCGCTAGAAGAACAAAGTGAATCTTGATTTCCCGATGTTCTTCAGCGGAAATTCTATTACACCCAGCACAAATTATTGACCAACCGGCTGCAGCGTCTTGTAATGCTCGAATTTATCCTTAATATAAGTTGCCAATTCCATATCAGAAGCCGTTTTCAGGAAATCTTCATCCATATTCATAAAGACAATAAAATCATCAAACTGCGATTCGTTTAGAACAACAATATCATAAACCACATACAACCGCAGAATTTCCTTGACCACCTCCACCTTCGAGTCCATATACTGCAATTCCGCAACCTTAGCTTTCGATTGCTCAACCTCAGAAAAACGCTGGTACAGCGCCGTTATCGGACTTTGAAAAGCCTCTATTCCGGTTATTGTTCTTGTCTCTCTTAACGCAAGAGCTTCACGTTCCTCCTTAATTTGCTGTAAAGTTTTTAGCGGTCTGATCACAACTTCCTCCAACTCATGTGCTTTCTGTATCAAAGCAAAATCGCAGATAAACTGGCAATTTGAATCCGCTTTCACCCGGAAACCAATTAAATCATACCCTTTAGAGGAAAGAATGATAGAGTCGTTATTATTCACGTAAACGCCAAACGAACCGTCAGTTTTACCAAACACACCGGCATTGGTAGTTTTGTTCACAACCATCAGATTATAGAAGTTAACCCTATTAAGGGTATCTATTACTTTTCCTTTCATCCACACACGTGAACAATCGGCATTTTGAGCAGAAGAAAACTGAACAACAAAAAGGAATAAAAATGGCAAAAGGTATTTCACAAAACGAAAATAGAACTTCGAGCCAACAACTCGCAATAATTAACAGTTTTTTTAATCCTTATACTTAGATACATTTGTAACCGAACATATATCCAAAAAGATACAATTGTAAACAATGAAATAATTGGAAACTGCTTCACTTATCCCTAATTTTGCACCATGCAAAGAGTAGTAGTTGGATTATCAGGTGGCGTAGACTCCAGTGTGAGTGCGTATTTGCTTCAACAACAAGGTTATGAGGTAATTGGATTATTTATGCGCAACTGGCATGACGAAACTGTTACGCTTTCAAATGAATGTCCGTGGATTGACGACGCAAATGACGCACTGTTGATTGCTGAACAATTAAACATCCCTTTCCAGGTATTAGATCTGAGCAAAGAGTACAAAGAGCGTATTGTAGATTATATGTTTGCGGAATACCAGGCCGGAAGAACACCAAATCCGGATGTGCTTTGTAATCGCGAGATCAAATTCGATGTTTTCTTAAAAGCAGCTATTGAATTAGGCGCTGATTTCGTAGCGACAGGACATTACTGCCAGAAAACAACCGACAAGAACGGAATCCACCATCTACTAGCCGGTGCAGACAACACAAAAGATCAGTCGTATTTCCTATGCCAGCTCTCGCAAGAACAGCTTTCTAAAGCGCTCTTCCCTATCGGACACCTGCAAAAATCAGAGGTTCGCGAAATTGCCAAATCCATAGAACTGGTTACTGCAGAGAAAAAAGACTCACAGGGATTGTGTTTTGTTGGGAAAATCAGTCTTCCGGAATTTCTTCAACAAAAACTTGAGGTAAAAGAAGGTAATATTATTGAAATAGAGGAAACTAACGATACTTTTGACTCATATAAATCGCTTCCTGTAAACGATGAAAACATTGTAGAACTGGCACAGCCATTTTCCTACACTGAATCTATGGGAAAATCGGTTGGAAAGCATATTGGAGCGCATTACTATACTATTGGCCAGCGAAAAGGGCTTCATATTGGCGGACGGCCAATGCCATCATTCGTAATTGGAATAGATACCACAACCAATACCGTTTATTCAGGACAAACTGAATCTCACCCCGGACTTAACCGCTGGGCACTGAAGATTGAGCCGGAAGATATTCATTGGATCCAGCAGGCGAAAGAACTGGCAGTTGGAGAATCAGAAGAATATATGCTTAGAATTCGCTACAGACAAGCCCTGAACAAAGGAAAACTAATTCGAAAAGAAGACGGACTCTATATTCTGTTTAATGAAATTCAGCGCGGAATTACACCGGGTCAGTTCGCTGCCTGGTATTTAAACGGTGAATTGGTTGGCTCAGGCATTATCTCTCATTAGGAACAAAGGCATCAAAGCTAAAATCGTCGTAAAACACAATCGTTTTTATAATTTTCTTTGAAGAATCCTTTTTATCTAAAAGAGTTGGCGCGATTTCATTTGAATCTAACGGCTTTTCTTCGTTAATCTGCTCAATAGAAATCTGATCAGCTGTAGAACTTGCCAGCGCATCTTCTCCGGTAAGCAGCCAATGAGTGTTTACTTTTGGAAACGCATGCACAACCTTCAGCAGAAAGTCATAACCAGGCTTATTTCTCCCGTTCAGTACATGACTTACGTTTGAACGCTGCACTCCTATCCTATCTGCGAAGGAGGATGCAGTCAAGTGATTGGAAGCCATTATTAGCTGAAGTCGTTTTTCAATCCCCATGATACAATTGTAAATTCACTAATACAGAAATGTAATTAGTCAATTATTACAAATGTAACTCAAATTTTACGACATAAAAAAACTGTCTGCAGAAATTAATCTACAGACAGTTTATTATTATTGGTTGCTCTTAGTTTTTTGAATACGAAAAGAAAATCGGCAAGCTGGAATCTGCATCATTACTTACTCCGAACGTAATCAAATCCATTAGTTTTGCAACTTCATGAATATTCATTCGACTGTTTGGTCCCATTTCGAGGTGTAACGCTAATTTTTGTTTTGCTGCAACAATTGCTTGATTTTCCATATCACTGTTATTTAATTATCAAAGTTTACAGCTCGGTTTACGTCAACAATTGTATAGGGTTTCACTTTTGGATGAAAAAGCACACATTTCTTACTTGTTTAGCTAATAAAAAGTTCAAATAACACATGTCAATACATTGATTATCAATATATCAAAATCAAAAAGTGATTTTGCAAAATTACTTTAGCTTAGTGAAAAAATCTGCAGAAACAAAGATTAATTTCAGAAAAAAGTTCCTCCTGAGAATCGTGCAGATTATTTTAAACCTGATAAATATTCGTATGCTTCCTGAATTTGAAGAAACTTTTCATTACTCATTCGCCGATCTTCTTCGCTTTGAGACTTCCGGGTATCCGGATGATAGCGCTTCGCCATTTTTCGATATGCTCGTTTCAGCTGATTCTCCGTAAATCCCTCTGTAAGCTGTAATTCAAGAAGAGCTTTAGTTCGCTTCTCTCCTGCCCGATCGAACACTCTGGACTCATTGTAGGTTCGAAATTTCTGATCATTGAATTCCTTCAGTTTTTTTTCGATATATGAAGCCCTTACTCCTATCAATTCGGCCAGTCGGACAATAGCAACAAACTCACGATCAATGATATGTCCGTCTACACTTGCAATTTCAAAAAGAAAATCAATGATTTTTGTTCGTTCCGCTCCGTCTTTCAGGTAATGAAGAATCCAGTTGGAAACACTCCGGATATTCGTGTTATGTTTCATTGCATTCACCAATTCCGTTTGGTTCTCAGAATGAAACTCTCCGAATTCACGAATAAAATAGCTTTTAATAAATTGAAGCTTGTTCTTCGAATCACTGGCGTTTTTCCGAAGTATCCAGCCGGCCAGGTACAAATAGGCAATCTGCATGTTCTTATTGCTCCAGCGAATGGAAACCGGCATAACGTTAACATGTTCATCACCATTAGCAGCCAAACCATTTCCCCACAATTCATTTATGCGCATTTTAATAATTCCCGAATAAAGCGGAAACGTGATTATCAAAACAATAAGCGCTAAAGATATTGCCGCATATATCATTAGAATTGTCTTTTAGGCATCAATGGCTTAATCAATTCTTCCAACCCATTCATCTTTATTTCGAGCATCAGGGCCATTTGCCTACCAAGTTTACCTGCAGGAAATCCACCGTTGTTTTTCATCCAGACAAAGTATTCTTCCGGAACATAAAGCAAATACGTGTCTTTAAACTTCCCAAACGGCATTCGGGCTTTTGCCAAATCAATCAGTTCTTGTCTTGAATCTTCCATTAGCTAAGTTTATGCAGTACGAAAATTGAAAAAGTTCCTTCCTCTGTCGATTTTCGGGTTTGAGATCCATCCAGTTGCTGGGTCATTGCATCTATAATCTCGAGCCCGAAAGAATCAGACTGTTTCTCTACCCATTTTCCATTATCGAAGTACTCCACAACAAACTGGTTGTCGGCAACATCTGCAATCACTATTTTGATTTCAGGACTTAAGTGATTGACAAATGCATGTTTGATCGAATTGGAAACCATCTCATTCAACAGCATTGCCAGCGGGACAAGTGATTTTGAAGGAAGCTTATCAACATGCACATTTACGGAGGTTTTGACTTTCTGAATGGAATAACTTTCAAATAAAGAATGAAGCAGCGAGTCGATATACTGTGACAAATTAAAATCGCTTAACGCCGAATTCTGATACATTTTTTCATGAATAATAGCCATTGCACTCACTCTGTTCACGGCTTCATAATAAACGGATTTATCGTCGGTTTTTACGGATTCTGCCTGCAAACGCAACAGACTGGAAATAATCTGGAGATTATTTTTTACCCGATGATGAATTTCCTTCAACATCAATTCCATTTCAGAAGTTTGCTTCGTGATCAACGCATTTTTCTCATTCAGCGTCGCGTTTATCACCATCATTTGTCGTTCAGAATGCTGTGAAACATTGATAAGCACAAAAAGCAAATAACCAATTGCGATCCCTAAAACAAAAAACTCTACTATATAAAGCAACGCGCCATAATTTGTAAGTGGTGGCATTTGACTTATATTCTCACCAAGGAAGAAATAAATATAAACGAAAAGCATAATGAAATTCAGCACCAGGACAATAACTCCAAAGGTTTTACGAAGCACAATAAACGTAAAAAGCACACTCACAACCATCCACATGGGTGTTGTATAATGAAGCGTTGAAGTAGTAAAAAGTGCCAGACCAATGATGATCAGAGCCGAAAAAGAAGCCAGTGCACCGACAATTTTGTACTTCTTAGTTTTAAGTAAAACGATGTAAGAGGTTAAACAAATTGCGACTATAATCAGATCCAAATATCCGTTGTATTTCGGTTCTCCATAATTCAATAAAGCGACGATAGACAGTAATACAGCGAACAAAAGTGACAAGCGTAAAACGAGCCGGTATCGCGCATTATCGTAGATCATTACAGTGCTTTGATCTGTCGATTCCATCTGGTTATCACTAAATCTACGCTGTTTCAATTACCTGTTTTTGAATTACCTGTGAAATTACGTTATTCTTAAGAGAATATCACTCAGTAACAACCGGTATTTACTGAAACTTCAGAGATTTTTCAGGACAAAAGAAAATTTAGTTCCCCATTCTCCTTTTTCGACTTTTCGCTCTCCATCCAGCTGTTCAGTCATAACAGCTATTATTTCGGTCCCAAAGGATTCTTTATCACTCTTCCATTCACCATTATCTTCATATATGAGCAAAATCGCTGAATTCGGAAGTTTCGAAATTGTCAGATCTATTTTTGGCTTAGGCTGATTCTTAAAAGCATGTTTAATTGAATTAGCAATCAATTCATTCATAATCATTGCCATTGGAACAATCGTATCTGTAGAAACCTCAATTTGCTCCACGTCTACATAAGCATTTACTGGTTCTTCAAGTGAATAACTATCACAAATATGAACCATCAGATTTTCTACGTAATTCGATAAATCAAACTGCCGAAATGTGTCCGACTTATACATTTTATCATGAATCATTGCCATAGTATCAACCCGATTCACACACTCCTGAAGAATCCCTTTATTTCCTTCCTCTGAAATATCTGATTGCAAACGCAGTAAACTCGCTATGATCTGGAGATTATTCTTTACACGGTGATGAATTTCTTTTAACATTACTTCAATCTGCTGTTTCTGCTTCAAAATAACAACGTACTGATCCTGAGTTTGCTTATGGTTATCAAGCAAATAGCGCTCGGTTTCCTGCGAGGCATTTAGAAACACATGCAGCAAATAACCCAAAGCCGCCGCCTGAAAAATAAACTCTGACAAGAAAACATAAGTATCTGATTCCTGGATTAGAAAACGATTATTCATGCGCTCTTCAAAAATAGTAAGCACATAAACAACAAGGCTTCCGAAGTTTAATGCGGCAATAATTCCTCCCCACAATTTTTCAAGTACCAAATAGGCGAAGACTGTACAGGTTACCATCCAAACCGGAGTGGCCAAATGCATTCCCCGCATCGTAAAAAGCGCAGTTATCAGAGTTGCCGTAGCACCCAGAACTCCTATTTTAGTAACCAGCCGGTAATCTTTCGTCCTGCGAAGAAGGAAAAGACAAAATGCCATTAGTCCCACCGCCGCAATATCTGGAATAGGATTGTAATGAGCATTTAAAGAATTAATAACAGCAACAACAAACAGGATTACAATGAACATTAATCCAGCCTGATTAACAAGTCGGTATCTGGTGCGATCAAAGACTTTTATCTGATCTTCAGTAAGTTCAATTCCGGAGTTATTCATTGCAGAGTGAATAGTTTGTTTAAATTACAATACTATTCCAACTAACAATGCAAGTGTTTATTTTTTAACAGGAATCTGCTTTAAGACATCAAGATATAACCCCCAGAATTTCGCTACTGATGAGATTTGAACTTTCTCGTCGGGTGAATGTGCGCCGCGAATATTTGGTCCGAAGGAAATCATTTCCATATCAGGAAAATGCTTCCCTAAAATCCCGCATTCCAAACCTGCGTGACAAGCTTTTATCTGTGGCTCACTTTTGAATCGCTCACGGTACAACTTCGCCATTAACAAAACAATATCCGATTCCGGTAAAGGCTGCCATCCGGGGTACTCTCCATTTTGAACAACTGTTACACCGACACTTTCAAAAGCATGACGAACAGCATTTGCTACATCAGTTTTTGTAGAGTCAACCGAACTGCGCTGTAAACTTTGAGTGGTGAATTTACCATCTTTTACTTCCACTTTAGCTAAGCTCGTAGAAGCTTCAACCAAATCCGGCATGTCCGGGCTCATTCTGAAAACTCCATTCTGAACGGAATACAACGATTGAATAATGTATAAAAAATGATGGTTTGACACTACTTCTTCAGGAACATCAACTTCTGAAACCGACCATTTCATGTCGTGCTCAATGGTTTTGTATTCATCGGAAAGCGTTTGAATGAAAGCATTAATCTCACTTTTCGCCAGCGCTGCCTTCTCTTTTACAACAGTAATCACGGCTGTACTTTCACGTGGAATTGCGTTTCTTAAACTTCCACCTTCAAGCGAAGCCAAGCTTAAATTGACAATTGAATTAACATGATGCAACAATCTGTTCATCAATTTATTAGCATTTGCACGTCCAAGATGAATATCCATTCCCGAATGTCCGCCAAGAAGTCCTCTCAGTTCCAGTTTAAATGCCACAGAATCTGCAAGTGTATCAACAAATTCAACATCCATGGAAGTATTGGTATCAATTCCACCTGCACAGCCAATAGAGATTTCGTCATCATCTTCTGTATCCAGGTTCAGGAGGATTGTTCCGGAGATGTTTTTCGGATTAACTTTCATTGCTCCTGTCATTCCGGTTTCTTCATCGATGGTAAACAAAGCCTCGATGGCAGGATGCTGAATTTCATTGGAAGCCAAAGTAGCCATGATTGTTGCAACACCGATGCCGTTGTCAGCTCCAAGCGTTGTTCCGTCAGCTTTCACCCAATCTCCATCAATCAGCATTTCTATTCCCTGCTGATCGAAATCGAATACTTTATCGGCATTTTTCTGGTGAACCATGTCTAAATGCGACTGAAGAACGATCGTTTGACGATTTTCCATTCCAGCTGTTGCCGGTTTTTTAATAATGACATTCCCGATTTCATCCTGAATGGTTTCCAAACCAAGACTGTTACCGAAATCAACCATAAACTGAATGACACGTTCTTCTTTTTTCGATGGTCGCGGAACTGCATTCAAATCTGCAAAATGGTTCCAAAGTGCTTTGGGTTCTAAGTTTCTTATTTCCATAGTTTTTTAAATTATGAGTGACAAGGAACAAATTTGAATTTAATTTATTCGTAACTAGTCATTTGTCACTCGTAACTATCCATTTCGGATATTAACAATTCTATTCACATACAGCTCCTCTACTTTGGCTCGAGCCCACGGTGTTTTACGTAAAAACTTCAAGCTCGATTTCACACTCGGTTCGTTGATAAAACAATTGATAGGAATCATTTGTCCCAGGCGCTCAAAACCAAATTCGGCCTCAAGTTCTGTAACGATCGTTTCTAATTTTATTCCGTGAAGAGGATCCAAATCAAATTACAAATTGGTAATTACGAATTGCAAATTAATTAGTCATTCGTAATTGGTAATTATTATACTAGTTTTCTATATTTAATTCGTTTCGGAGCTGCATCCCCCAAACGTTTACGCTTATTTTCCTCATATTCCGAGTAAGATCCTTCGAACCAAACTACTTCCGAATCTCCTTCGAAAGCCAGAATATGTGTACAAATACGATCCAGGAACCAACGGTCGTGAGAAATAACAACCGCACAACCGGCAAAGTTCTCAATTCCTTCTTCCAAAGCGCGCAATGTATTGATATCAATATCATTCGTAGGCTCATCGAGCAAAAGAACGTTTGCTTCTGTCATTAAAGTCATAGCCAAATGCAAACGATTCCGTTCACCACCCGAAAGTACACCAACCTTTTTAGATTGATCAGAACCGGCAAAATTGAACTTCGACAAATAAGCACGTGCATTGATTTTTTGATTTCCGATCTCAACAAATTCGCCGCCGCCGCCAATTACTTCGAACACAGATTTTTCCGGATCAACAGCATGGTGACTTTGATCGACATATCCGATTTTCACTGTCTCACCAATCGTAAATTCACCTTTATCAGGCTGCAATTCATCCATGATCATTTTGAAAATGGTTGTTTTACCGGCACCATTCGGCCCGATAATTCCAACAATTCCTGCCGGAGGAAGCTTGAAATTCAAATCCTCATACAGAACCTTGTCTCCAAATGCTTTCATCACGTTTACCGCATCAATTACATTATTACCAAGCCGCGGTCCATTCGGAATCGGAATTTCCAATTTCGTTTCTTTGTCTTTCATGTCTTCCGACATCATTTTATCGTAGTTCTGCAAACGAGCTTTACTTTTCGACTGGCGGGCTTTCGGATTCATACGCACCCACTCCAACTCGCGGGCAAGCATTTTTTGTCGTTTAGATTCTGATTTCTCCTCGTCTTTCAAACGATTTCCTTTTTGCTCCAGCCAAGAAGTGTAATTTCCTTTCCATGGAATTCCTTCTCCGCGATCCAACTCAAGAATCCATCCGGCAACATTATCAAGGAAATAACGGTCGTGGGTTACAGCAATCACTGTTCCCTGGTATTGTTGTAAATGCTGCTCTAACCAGTCAATAGATTCTGCATCCAGGTGATTGGTAGGCTCATCAAGCAATAAAATATCCGGATTCTGAAGTAATAAACGACACAAAGCAACACGGCGTTTTTCACCACCGGAAAGCGTTTCGATCAATTGATCATCCGGCGGACAACGAAGCGCATCCATTGCTCTTTCTAATTTTGTATCTAATTCCCACGCGTCAAGTGCATCAATTTTATCCTGAATAAGTCCTTGTCGCGAAATGAGCTTGTCCATTTTGTCCGGATCGTTCAAAACTTCCTCATCCATGAAGGCATTATTGATTTCTTCGTATTCTTTCAGTACATCAACGGTTTCCTGAGCTCCTTCCATTACGGTCTCTTTCACCGTTTTCTTCGGATCCAAATCCGGTTCCTGGGCAAGGTAACCGACAGAATATCCCGGAGAAAAAACAACATCACCCTGGTACGACTTATCCAAACCAGCAATGATCTTCATAACGGTTGACTTTCCGGAACCGTTCAAACCGATGATCCCGATCTTTGCTCCGTAGAAAAAAGAGAGGTAAATATCTTTAATGATTTGTTTTCCCTGAGGCGTCACTTTTGAGACACCAACCATAGAAAAAATGATTTTCTTATCGTCAGACATACTATTTTTTTTGAGTTGTTAAAGGTAGTAAAACCCGTTTATTTGAAGTGTGTTTTCCCCTAAAATGATTCTTTAAACCGCCTTGAATTATAAGAAGCCTAATCATGTGGAAGAATAGAAATCCCTAAAACTGAATAATCTTAACTGTCCATGAAACGAACATAACGACAGCTGTGAAACCAAATGACCTGGCAATCCACTTCGGCTCAATACGTGTTAATTTAAAAATGACGAGTATTGCCAAAATAATTGTAACAATAAACGGAATAAGAGCAGGAAAGTCAATGAAACTTTCTTTGAATTCGCCGGAAATAAGATGCAGGAATGAACGCTGAGCACCGCAGGACGGACAGTCGATACCTACCAGTTCTTTCCAGGAACAACGTATCATTTTCCGGATTTAGAAATTGACTCCGGCAAGAACAGTAAGGATCACCAGATAGTATACGAAGTAAAGTCCGGACAAACAAGTACCTATAATGGCACAAACCCTGCCTGCATTACTGATCTTAAACGATTCTCCGTATTTAACCGGATTGGAAAAATACAAACCACGGTCCTTTTTACTCAAAACCAATGCAATGATCCCGCAAACCAGACCTGGAAGACCGAACAAGAAACATCCGACAATAGAACAAATTCCCAGTACTAAAACTGCTGTTGCGTTTGGTAAATTTTGTTTTGTGTCGTCTAAAGTATCTAATGGGTCCATAGTTCTGTTTTTAAGAGGGCAAACTTAGCTATTTCGTTTGGAAATAGCTAATCCAGCAAATCAGCCCTTGCATCTGGCCCTGACGATCTTAATTCGTTTTTGATTTGAGCGCTTTTAACCCAGTAAATGATCAGGATTGTTAACAAGGAAAGAGAAACAATACCTGAAAAAGGTGTTTCAATATAATTGATAATTGTTGAAAGCACCATTAGACCTGCAAATACGTAACCCAACACTTTCAAACAATCGCCGGGAATGATCTTCCCCCTGCTTTCATATTCCTTTCGGATGGACTCTGAAATCTTTGGAAAAAGGATAAACCCGTACACCAAGCTGAAAATCGGGATCAGCATTAGAAATACATTTGCCGGAGCAACCATTCTGTTATCCGGATTCACCTGGTTGAGCATTCGCTTCAGGTTTAACAAAAAAAGGATAAACACCAGAAGTACCACTACAATAAAAACAAGCATAACTAGTACAATAACGAGAAATGCCAGCGGACTAATTAATTCCATGTTAGATTGTATTTTGAGTTTTTGGTTTTCTCAGCTTATTCATCACTTTCAGTTGAGAGGCATACATAATCAAAAAGCCGATCGGGAAAGCGTTTAAAACAAGCATTGGAATTACGGCCTCCGGATGATTTCCTGCTAAAAAGAACAAATAACCTTTGTAGATAATTGGCGGTACCTGACCGATTACATAAATAATGAACCCCCATTTGTTTCTGCGAAACATAAAAAAGGCACCAACAGAACAGATAATCGGGAGAATAAAGAAATTAAATGCAAAATACGTTCCCGGATTATTCCCCATACCGCCAAGTAACGTTCTCGCATTAGCGGCATTTCCGAAATAGCGGATAAATATGAAAACAACTATTGCAGTATAAATCCAGGTTAAAATGCATAGCACTTTCAGAAATGTAGTATCGCGGTAGCTACAACTTACTTCCAGTTCATCAAGCGTATCACCTTCTTCAAAATGGTAACCGTCTTCTTCTTCGTCTTCCATGATTTGTGTGTTTCGGTGAAATTAATTTTTTTGAACAAAAAAAAGCCGATCCGCCTGAGGCGGATCGGCTCCTAAATTCAATAATTTATTAACGAGCTTGATCCATTGCATTTTGGAATTCAGTCTGCATTGAGTTAGACATAGTTGCTGCTGCAGCCATACCTAAACAAAGAATGATAGCCCAAACAGTACCTACGATACCGATGATCATACCTGCGATAGCCAAACCTCTTTTTTGTCCGGATTTTTTCAATTTGCCCATTGCCATGATTGACAATACCATCCCAAGGATATTAACTACTAACCAAAGGTACATTAACCATCCACTTCCACCAGCGATGATAGCCAAGATAGCAATACCTGCCATTACATTGTTTAATACTAAAGCTGCTAAAGCAATGATAAATCCTGCTACAGCCATTCCTTTACCTTGAGGGGCTTGTGTTGTTGCGTCTAATTCTGACATAATAATTTGTTTTTTGAGTTACGGAGCGAAAATAGTATCAATTTCCATTGGTTCACAAATTATGTGAAAAAAAAGACGACATTTTTAATAACAATTCATTGTCGATTTTGTTGGAAACAGAAAGGCATCCTACTTCAAACGCTTAATTAACAAGGGATATACCATTTAATCAATAAATGTTTTGCTTTGCTAAAAAAATGAGTTACCAACATTCCTTATTTTGTACTTTTAGGTTCAAAACAGCACTTATGAGACTATTTTTAAGAAAAATCACGATTCAATCGGCATACTTTTTAAGCATGTTTGTTCTCATTGCAGCTTTCTCAGGGTGTAAAAAAAAAGATATCACCTATACTATTTCGGGTAATATCCACGATAATGCGTTTAATAATAACCTCGAAGGAGCTACTGTTCGGGTTACGGCAAAAGGATCTAAGCACGACGATTTCACGAAAGACATCATAACTGATGCCAGCGGGAACTACACTTTCAGCTTTAAACGTGTGAATTATACTGAAATTAAAATCGAAGTTTTAAAAGCCAACTACTTCTCCAAATCAGGAGAATACACCCTGGAAGACTTTAAAATCAACGAAAGCAATACCCTTAACTACAGCCTGGATGCTAAAGCATGGGCAAAACTTCATTTTACCGGCGACGGAACAAAAACAGTGAAATACTTCACACAGCAAGGTTACTCCGGTTGTGATGAATGTTGTCCGACAGGTGATCAATACCTTTATAATGTAACTGACAACGAAATACTCTGCATCAATAAAGGGAATACTGTTTACCAGATTTATTACTTTGTTCAGGCAACCGGTCAACACGGCCAGGTTGATGTGGTGACTGTACCTTTCGAATATACTGAGCTTTTAGTCGAGATATAACTACCTGGTTTTAACACAACGCTTGCGCTAAAGCTTCAGCGAAGGCGCATAGATTCTGTGTTAACCTCCAAGAGAAATCTAAATTTTCTTTACTTTTATTTT
>CAMLIF010000067.1 GCA_946479985.1 uncultured Flavobacteriales bacterium | reverse complement strand
CAATAACCGTTTGGTTCGCAGTAGTTGAGTTTCCGTTTCCGTCATTGAATGTCCAAACAATTGTGTATGTTCCTTCGGTTGTGTATGTCAACGGATTCGCTGTTGTACCTGTAATTGTTCCCGCACAGTTGTCCGTTGTAGTTGGAGCCGTAGCTGTAACTGAACATTGTCCTGTAAGCGTAGCCAAAGTTGGGGTTACTGGTGCAATGTTGTCGTCAATAATCACGGTTTGATTTGCGAACGAAGTATTTCCGTTCCCGTCGTTGAACGACCAAACTACTGAATATGTCCCTTCATTCGAGTATGTCAACGGACTAGCGGTTGTTCCAGTAACTGGCCCGGAGCAGTTATCGGTAGTTATCGGTGCTACAAGTAATACCGAGCACTGTCCACTTATGTTAGCCAGGAATGGAACAACCGGTGCCGTATTATCATCAACAATTACAGTTTGATTTGCTGTAGATGTATTTCCGTTTCCGTCGTTGAACGACCATATAATTGTGTAAGTCCCTTCCGTAGAGTACGTCAATGGATTTGCTGTTGTACCTGTGATCGTTCCCGCGCAATTATCAGTTGCAACCGGAGCGGTTACTGTTACCGCACATTGTGAGTTGATTGTTGCCAATACCGGAATTACAGGGGCAGAATTGTCATTTACAGTTACTGTGAATGAACATGTTGCCGTATTTCCTGCGGCGTCTGTTGCCGTGTAAGTTACTGTTGTTGGCGTTCCTGTGTTGAATGAAGTTCCGGGTGCATGTGTTGAAGTAACAACTACACCTGAACAATTATCACTTACGCTTGGTGCCGACCAGTTTGCCACAGCAGAACAAGCGTTTGTTGACGCGTTCAATGTAATGTTTGCCGGACAATTTGAGAATACTGGTGCCTGAGCGTCAATAATTGAAATTGTAAATGCACAGGTAGCTGTGTTTCCCCCTAGATCCGTTACAAGGTACTCCTGATTCGTAATCCCGATCGGGAACAAGTTTCCGCTTGTTAGAGTTGTGCCATCTGTTTGCGTTAATGTTGTAAAACAATTGTCTACTACAATTGGCATTGAATAGTTTACCGAACGGCCACAGTTTCCTGCAAGGTTATTCAATGTAATATTTGCCGGACATGTAATTGTAGGATCAATTGTATCACCAATAAATAAGTTCAGCGTAACAATAGAATCACAACCAATTGAATTGGTTAAGGTTGTGTTATATGTTCCTGACGTATTGTAAGTTTGATTATTTGCAGGCCATGTGTAGGAAGTACACATTGACACGGTTTCGGAACCTGTAGAGATATCTTTTATTTCAATGTTTACCGATGAGTTGTTTGCACATCCGCCTGTAGTGCTGTATGTTACAGAATAGGTTCCGGCAACGGAAGCATCCAAAGTAACTTCACCACTTGTAGTATCGATTTCTAACCCAACTGGTGTAGCTGTGAATTCACCGCCACTTACTCCGGAAATTACCGGAGTCGGGTAATTGTCGTTAATACAGTATGCTGATGAATTGTATACGAACAATGTGTTGTCAAGTAACGTTACAGAAACCGTAATGCTTTCACTCATTTCGGTAGTGATAACTACTTTATTCGGAGTGTAATAACTTCCACCCATTCCACCGTAACCTAGCTGTCCGCTTCCGTTTGAGCCTGCTCCCCAGATCGAGTAATCTGATTTCATTTGCATGCTGTGGTTATCGCCTCCGTAAACTCTTGTCCAGTTAGTCTCTGTTCCGATTTGAGTTGGTGCATAAGTAGAATTGGTTGTCCCGTTTCCGAACTGGCCGTTGTAATTGGCTCCCCAAGCCCATAAAGTTCCATCCGTACGCGTTGCTTTTGAGTGCCCTCCACCCATCATCCACCAACCGGTAGCTGCGATTGATTTCCAGTTGCTTGCTGACCCGATTTGTGTTGGTATTGTTAAAGTGTTGGTGGTTCCGTTCCCCAGCTGTCCGTTCCCGTTGTTACCCCATGCCCAAAGTGTACCGTTTGTTTTAACAGCAAGTGTATGAAGGTATCCTGCCGAAACAGTTTGCCAGTTGTTATCTGTACCAATCTGTGTAGGAATAGTTTTTTGGTTCGAAGTTCCGTCTCCTAACTGGTAGTTTCCATTGTCTCCCCAACCCCAAAGTGTACCATTGGTTTTGATAGCCATATTGAAATTATTCCCGGCTTCAATCTTGCTCCAGTTGGTTGCAGATCCTGCTTGTACAGGAACATAAGACTGACCGTTGCTTCCGTTTCCTAATTGTCCGCTTCCACCATAACCCCATGCCCAGATGGTTCCTGTTGTTTTCAACGCCAGTGTATGGTTGTCACCACATGAAACATCAGCCCAGTTTGTAGCTGAACCAACCTGGATAGGAGAATTGGAATTATTGGTACTACCGTTTCCAAGCTGCCCGTTTCCGTTGTTACCCCAGGCCCATAGTGTCCCGTTAGCTTTCACGGCTGCTGCATGATTCTGGCCTGTTGCGACTTTCACCCAGTCGTTGTCGGTTCCAATTTGAGTTGGAGTAGCAGTGCTGGTTGTAGAGCCGTTTCCGAGCTGCCCGCTTCCGTTGTTACCCCATGCCCACAATGTTCCGTCGGTATGGATAGCCAGTGTTTGTGAACCGGCAGTTGCTACTTCTTTCCAGGTAGCTTCCACGTTGATGGTATATTCGATTTCATGATCACCAGCTCCTGCAACCGTCGGGTTGAATGAACCGATTCCCGGTGAAACATTCGAAACTCCCGTGCCGCTGAATGATCCGGTTGTAATATTTGTAGCCGTAAGCTGAATAGGAGCATTGGCATAACAAATTTCCTGTCCTTCAGTCACACCTGTAAATTCCGGGTTGATAGGATTACTTAGTGTAATAGTTGAACTCAATGTATTCGGGCACATGCCATTGGTTGTGTAGGTAATAACATATGTTCCTACTGTTGATGCGGGAATATTGATTTGTCCTGTAATAGAATCAATGGTTAAACCTGCTGGTGTACTTGTGAATGTTCCGCCCGCTAAACCGTTAATGATTGGTGTTGGGTTCGGATCATAGGTGAAATATAATGTTGTTGAGTAATTGAATGTTGCATTGTCTATCACCACAGAAACTGGTATGCTGCTCGTCATAGGTGTACTTAATGTACTGAGTGTAGAAACCTGGCTCGTGTTTCCATTACCAAGTTGTCCGCTTCCGTTTTCCCCGGCAAACCACAAATATCCAATTCCCTGCTGTACAAAATTGAAGTATGCTCCTGCATGAACTTTCGTCCATTCGGTTCCAGTTCCAATCTGAGTTGGTGAAGAAGTTCCGGAGGAAGAGCCGTTTCCGAATTGACCGCTTCCACCATAACCCCATGCCCACAACGTACCATTTGTTTTAATAGCCATTGAGTGGTCAGAACCTGCCGCAATCGAAGCCCAGTTTGTTGCTGTTCCAATTTGGGTAAATGTGTATTGATTCTAAGAAGAATAACCGAAACCTAATTGTCCATTCCAGTTAGAACCTGAAGACCACAATGTACCAGCGGTTTTTAACCCTAAAGTGTGATTGTAATAAATACTTAAGGCGGACCAGTTTGTCCCTGTTCCAATTTGAGTTGGAGTCGTATATGTATTACTTGTACCGTTTCCGAATTGTCCGGATCCGCCAATACCCCAGCCCCAAAGTGTTCCGTCAGTTTTAATGGCAAGTGCAGTTTGTCCGCCGGCTTCAATGGTTTTCCAGTTTGTGCCGGTTCCAATCTGTACAGGTGTAGTGGATGAACTCCATGTTCCGTTTCCAAGTTGTCCGTTTCCGCCGTAACCCCACGCCCAAATGGTACCATCGGTTTTTAATGCAATGGTAAAATTGTCACCACTAACCACTTGTTTCCAGTTTGAAGCTGTTCCAATCTGAACCGGCGTATTTTGCTGATTGTAATTTCCGGTTCCTAGTTGTCCGTCACCGTTATTGCCCCAAGCCCAAAGAGTTCCATCTGTTTTGATTGCAGTAGTGTGGTTTGACCCTGCATGTACAATTTGCCAGTCTGATGCAGTTCCTATCTGAACCGGTGAACTTTGTTGCGAAGTATTTCCGTTTCCAAGCTGACCGTTTCCGTTATATCCCCAAGCCCAAAGTGTACCGTTTTCCTTAATAGCAAGAGTGAATTGAGATCCTGTTGAAACGGAATTCCACAATTGTGAAGAACTAATAGTGTAATTAATCGTATGGTTTCCAACACCTGCAGCAGCCGGATTGAATGAACCTACACCCGCAGAAGTATTACTAACCCCGTTACCGCTAAAAGTTCCGGTTGTAATATTTGTAGCATTAAGCGTAACAGCTGAAGCCGTTAAACAAAATGTATCCATGGCTTGAACTCCTGTGAAATCTGCATTGATAGGAGCGCTAAGAAAGAAGTTTACTGTTTTTGTATTCGGACATATTCCGTTTGTTGTATAGGTAACCGTGTAGTTTCCGATTGTAGATGTGGCAATGTCTACTTCACCTGTTGAAGCGTCTACCACCAAACCTAATGCCGAAGCGGTAAATGTTCCCCCGGGAAGTCCGGTAATGGTTGGTGTAGGATTGGAATCTGTTGTGAAATGTAAGGCTGAACCGGCATAGCTGAATAATGCGTCATCTGCCCGAACTACAACGTTTACTGTTGAAGTTAGAGGAGAACCAATAACACTGCGTGTAGATTGTCCGGTTGTTGTCCCGTTTCCGAATTCACCGTTATAGTTTGAACCGGCTGCATAAATGAATCCTACGTTATCTCTAACTATGGAAGTGTTATTTCCTGTAGATACGCCGGACCAGGTGGTTGCGGTTCCTATTTGTGCAGGGGTATATACTGATGTGGTAGTTCCGTTTCCATACTGACCGTTACCGTTGTAACCCCAAGCCCAAAGTGTTCCGTTGTTTTGTATGGCAAAAGCGTGACTACTACCTAGCGCGATGGTATTCCAGTTTGTTTCGGTACCAATTTGAGAGACATTTGTAATCGTACCTGTTGAACCGTTTCCTAATTCACCGTTTCCATTGTAACCCCATGCCCAAAGTGTTCCGTTTGTTTTTAAAGCAATAGCACTGTTGGCATTCATACTCACTTTAGCCCAGTTCGTTGCAACTCCGATTTGAGTAAGAGATGATATATTACTCGTATGACCTAAACCCAGGTTGTAGTTGCTGTTCTGCCCCCAACCCCAAAGTGTTCCGTTTGTTTTAATGGCAATTGTTGTATTGTTGGCGGCATATATTTTAGCCCACTGGTTTTCTGACCCTACCTGTGTGAATGAATATATGGGATAATAATTGGATAGTCCGGTTTGATATTCATAATCACGACCTGCTGCCCACAATGTTCCGTCTGACTTTAAGGCAATCGTATGATTATCTCCTACTTTAACCGAAATCCAATTGGTTCCGATTCCGATCTGTATTGGACTGTTGCTGCCTGAGCTTGACCCGTCTCCGAATTGTCCGTAACCGTTATAACCCCATGTCCAAAGTGTTCCGTCAGTTTTAATACCGAATGAATGGTTTGTTCCTGTAACTATGCTGGCCCAGTTATTTGCTGTTCCGATCTGAACCGGTGTAAGTCGGTTTGTAGTTGTTCCGTCTCCGAGTATTCCGTTTCCGTTGTATCCCCAGCCCCAAAGCGTTCCGTCTTCTTTAATTGCCAGAACGTGGTTCTCATAAGTTGAAACCGATCTCCAAACCTGTGGTGCGGCAATGGTATAATTAACTGTGTGATTTCCGATTCCTGCGGAAAGCGGATTGAACGAACCAACACCGGCAGAAACATTGCTAACCCCTGTTCCGGAAAATGTTCCAGTTGTAATATTTGTAGCTGTTAAAGTAAGTACTGAAGCATTCAAACAAATCGTATCGTTCTCACTAACCCCTGTGAAATCCGCATTGGCTGGATTGGATAAGTAGAACAGTGCCGTATTGGTATTCGGACATGCCCCGTTTGTGGTATAAGAAATAAAATAGGTTCCTAATACAGAAGTTGAAAGATCAACCTCACCGCTTGAAGCATCTACTGCTAACCCTGCGGGTGAACTGCTGAATATTCCACCTGTTAATCCGGTAATCGTTGGATTCGGGTTCGTGTCTGTTATATAATGTACAACGCTACCCGGATAACCGAATGAGGCGTCATCTGCATTCACCGTTACAGTATATGCGGTTGTTTCCGGTGAGACCAAAATCGCAAATGAGGTGTGTTGAATGGTTGTACCATCGCCCAGTTGTCCGTTACCGTTATATCCTGTCAGATAAATACTCCCTGAAGCGCGTCTGCCAATTGTAAAGTTAGAACCCGCCCCGATATAGTTCCAGGTATTGTCTGTTCCGATTTGGTTAGGAGTGGTGCTTGTATTGGTTGTTCCGTTGCCGAGTAGCCCGTTTCCGTTATAACCCCAACCCCATAATGTTCCGTCGGTTTTAATTCCGAACGCAAAATCGGTTCCGCTAAATATTTTCGACCAGTTTGTTGCTGAACCGATTTGAAACGGGTTGTAATATAAAGATGTGTTTCCTGTTCCAAGATTATAGTTGTAATTATAGCCCCATGCCCAAAGTGTTCCGTCTGTTTTTAAACCCAGTGTAAAGATGGCTCCGCAGTCGATTTTGCTCCAGTTTGTTGCTGAACCAACTTGCACCGGTGAATTCTGTTGTGAAGTACTTCCAATACCGAGTTGCCCGTTAGAGTTGTAACCCCAGGCCCACAATGTTCCGTTTGTTCTGACGGCAACCGTATGGTTATCACCGCCACTAACCGAAGCCCAGTTTGTAGCAGATCCAACCTGAACAGGAACGTTCGATGAAGTGGTAGTTCCAATTCCTAGTTGTCCGTAACCGTTATAACCCCATGCCCAAAGTGTTCCGTCTGATTTGATTCCTAAAGAATGGCTGCTCCCGGTAAATACACTTACCCAGTCTGTGGCAGTGCCAACCTGAACAGGAGCAGTTTGCTGAGTGGTATTCCCAATGCCAAGCTGACCGTTTCCGTTGTAGCCCCATGCCCACAGTGTTCCGTCGGCTTTAACACCAAGACTGAAATTGCTTCCTGCAGAAACACTTAACCAGTTTCCTGCAATGTTTACGGTGTAGGCAATAGATTTGCTTCCTGCACCTGCGGCTGCCGGACTGAAAGATCCAACTCCTGCCGAAGTATTTGTAACACCCGGGCCGCTAAAATTACCGGTTGTGTTGTTTGTGGCATTCAGCGTTGAGGAAGCGGCCCCTATGCAGAAAGCATCGCCGTTGTCAACCCCTGTAAAGGCGCTCTGCTGTGCAAACAGCGTAGTACCGGCAAGTGTCGCCAGAAAACAGAATAAATAAGTAAACCAATTTTTCATAAAATAGTAATAATCCTCACTGTTTACCTTAGAAAAACACCGGTTGGCGTCATAAGATAAAACAATGCGAGGGTATAATTGGGAGCGAAAGTAGACCTTAAACTAAACAACCAATGGAAATTGGTACAGACGACAGGCTTTTGTATGTGAACAACAGAATTTACTAAAAAGAAGACTGTAACGTTGGTGGTTCCGGGAACGGGTTAAAAAACAAAAAGAGGAACCGGTAGGGTTCCTCTTTTCAAATCGTGTAGTAGGTATAATACAGTTACAGTAAAGTTTTCTGAGATCTAAAATATGACCGGGAACCCCTAAAGTCAAAAATTTGGGGTGAACAACCGATTTTTGTATACGAACGACCATATTCTGCCTCAATTGTTCCCGTTCCTTGTGGAAAGTTTTTACCTTCGCTCCACGATTCTTTATCAAACGAAGAATCGTGTCCTCCAAAATGAACAAAGAAGGCCTCATTTTAATTGTTGAAGACGAATTGCTGATTGCGGAGAACATTTCCCGTATACTCAGAAATGCCGGTTACGAGTCGGTTCAGTACGTTACCAATGTGGATGAAGCCATTGGGATCATTGAGAACCAAAAACCGCAGATTGTAATTACCGACATTATGCTTGAAGGTGAGCGGACGGGAATCGATTTGGGAAACCTTATTCACTCCCAGTACAAAATCCCATTTGTTTATATAACCTCCCACTCAAGCCCGGAAATGGTGGCTAAGGTGAAATTCACCCATCCGAATGCCTACCTGGTAAAACCGTTTAAGAAAGAAGATTTGGTGGTGGCAATTGAATTGGCATTGTTTAATGTAAATCCTGCAGCGGCAGAACAATTTCTTCAGATCAAAGACGGACACGTAGTTGCCCAAATTCCCTGTAATGAAATCCTATGGCTTGAGGCCGAAGGAAATTATACGGTGATTTATTGTCAGAATTCCAAGCGCAGACTCGTGAGAAATGTAATTACTGACCTGCACTCCCAGTTGCCTAATGTAGATTTTGTCCGTATTCACAGATCGTATGTGATCAACAGAAAGATGATTTCGGAATATTCGTCTGCATTTGTTGTTATCAATGACGTCAAATTGCCTGTAGGAAGAACATATCGGGAAAAGCTGAATGAAATCTAGTATCAGCCAATTGTTCCTTTTGTTGGTTGTATGTATACAAAATCAGGTAGTTCGTACCATTCTGTTGCATAAATCGTCAAATATTTGTTGCTTGCACTACCCAAAGTATGCTACTACAACATCTTACGTATGATGAATAAACAATCCATTTCCTTTTTTCTTGCCATCCAGTTGTTTGTTGCTTTATCAGTATCCTGCTTTAGTCAGAATATGCCACAGCAGAAAATGCTGAAACAATTGTCTCATGCCAAACGTGATAGCAATCAGGTGACGCTTTTGAATGACTTGAGCATGGACTATATAGATGAAGGCGATTATCATCACGCACTGAAATATGGAGGAAAAGCCCTGCAACTGGCTAAGGATATTAAGGATAGTGTTGGAATTGCGGTTTCATATTCGAATCTCGGATTTATTTACAGTTACGACGGGAAAAATGATGAGGCATTGAGAATGTATCGTCTTGGCCTGGAGTGTAATCGGAGATTGGGTCGTGAAATGGGGGTTATAGACGCATTTGTAAACATTGGATATGTGTATGATGTCCGGAGTGATTATCGGAATTCACTGCGCTGTTATAATTATGCTTTGAGTTATGCCAAAAGGAAAAAGAATATCAGCTTGCTCGCTGATGTTTACCAGAATCTGGGTGTTACATACTACTCCCTGGGAAATCTTCCTGAATCTCTCAAAATGCATTATGAGTCGCTGCGAAACTACGACAAATTAAATGACTATGACGGGAAAGCCGACGAATACAATTCGATAGGAAATGTTTACGCAGATCAGGGTAACGAAGAACAAGCCCTGATTATGTATAAGCGTTCGTTAAAACTTTGTTTACGGGCCGAAGATAAAAACGGGTCGGGAAATGCCTATGTGAATATCGGAATTGTATACAAAGACCTGGAAAGGTACCAGGAAGCCTTAGTTATGTATGATAAAGCCATTCAATCTTATACAGCAATTAACGATAGAGGCGGATTGGCAATAGCCTATAATGATAAAGCAAAGCTGTACTATAAAATCGGCAGATACGAGGAAGCACTTAAGATTTGTAATACTTCTCTGGAAAACAGCATCTTTATTAATGACATTAGTGAGATCACCAATTCTTATCTGACAATGGCCAGGATTTATATTAAGCTTGGTAAGCTGGAAAAGGCAAGGGAGTTGATTGATTTATCGCTGCGTAAAAGCATTGATATCGGTGAAAAAAACAATATTAAAGAAGCATATTGGACTTTTGTTCAACTGGATAGCGCTTCAAATGATTTCAAATCAGCTTTCATGCACCAAAAACTTTGGTTACTGTACAGAGATAGTATTGTTAACCAGGAGGCAGAGGAAAAGAGCTACAATACGGTATTGAAATATGCGTACGATAAAAAGGCAATTGCCGAGCAGCGTAAACACGACAAAGTCATTTTTCAGCTCAGCGAACAAAATAAATTAAGCAGCCAGCAGCGACTATATTTAACCATCATCCTGATCGGTTTATTGATCTCCGCGCTGGTTGTTTGGTTTTTCGCACGTAAAGCATACAAAAACAGAAAACAACTTGCCGAAGTACTTTCGAACGAGAATGAACACAAAGAAGTCTTGCTACAGGAAGTCCATCACCGGGTAAACAACAGTTTGCAAATGATCTCTTCCCTGCTTTCTATTCAAGCTGATACTGCCGACAGTGAAGAAATCCGTGAATATCTGATCAAGAGTGAGAATAGAATTCAGGCCATGTCGGTGATGCACCAGCTGCTTCATTTAGGTAATTCCAAGCTGGAAGTAAACATGAGTGATTATTTCAGCGAGGTACTGCAGTTCTACCGCCAAATGCTGGAGTCGAAACCGGGAATTGTGTTAGAAGCGAAAATTCCGTCGCTGCTTTTCCATACCAAACTGGCTATGCCGCTGGCACTAATCTTAAATGAATTAATCACCAACTCCTTAAAATACGCATTCCCAACCGATACAGGTAAAATAGAGGTTTCTCTCGAACAACAGCAAAACGAAATGTGGCTCTTTCGGGTAAAAGACAACGGAATTGGTTTCGATGCGAATGAATCAAGACGCGATAGCAGCATAGGCTTAAGCCTTGTTCATTTAATGACCAAACAGATCGATGGAGAGATTACTATCCGATCTACCGAAGGCATGTTGGTTGAGATTCGATTTCCGGAAAAAAAATAGTTTCTGAAGCCTGTTTTCAGCCATAAAGGGTAGTTCGTTTACATATTCTCGTCGTTCGCACCATATTTTTTTTCGTAGATCATGCATTAGGTACTTTCGATATTCAATAACGATTTACAAAAGTCTCATGAAACAAATTGCCTTTTTATTCGCACTCGCGCTGAGCCATCAACTACTTGCTCAAAATAATTTTCAAAAGATCGGACCTCCTCTTCCTGCATTACAAACCCTTGATGAGTTGGAGGGACTGAATGCAACTGCTCATGCAACCGCAGATGTAGATAATGATGGGGATACTGATCTACTCATTGCTGGTCAAAATCCGCAAGGCGTTATGAAATGTAACCTGTATTTGAATAACGGTTCAGGCGCATTCCAGTTAGATCCTGCTACTCCGTTTGTTGGAGTTTACGACGGATCCATTGTTTTTTTAGACGTTGAAGACGATGGCGACGAGGATGTGATCATTAGCGGTCAGGATGTTTCTTCATACACTGCAGGCTTATATATCAATGATGGCTCAGGAGTATTCACGCTTGCCAGCACTTCTTTTGTGGGTGTGGGCTACAGCTCTTTATCTGTTGCAGATGTAGATGGCGATCTCGATACGGATGTACTGATCTGCGGACAAGCGAATAGCGGTGTAAAAGCAGACTTATACATCAATGACGGATCGGGAAATTTCACTTTCGATGCACTTGCTAGTACTACGTTTACCGGAATTTACCTTGGTACGTCAGAATTCGGCGATGTTGATGGTGACGGTGATGCTGATTTGGTTTTAATGGGTTATGGTGATTCCGGTACTTTTTCAGGAATGTACTTAAATGATGGAAGTGGGATTTTCACCCTTACAGCGAGTAGTTTTCCTGCGTTAAACGGTTCAGACATTGCATTTTCTGATATAGATAATGATACCGATATGGATATCGTAATTGCAGGTAACGATCCGAATACCGGCGGAACAACAAAATTGTATTTCAATGATGGTGCAGGTGTATTTACATTGGATAATACGAGTTCTTTTTCTGATTTCGGAAGTGCCTGGCTCGATTTCAATGATGTAGATAACGATGGTGATGAAGACCTTGTTATTTGCGGAAGTGTACCGGGGTTAGGTAATAATACCATTTTGTATTCCAATGATGGAAGTGGTGTGTTTACACCCGTTGCAGGAACGCCATTCACAGGAGTTAATAATGGTTGTGTTTCGTTTGAAGACATAGATGGTGATGCAGATGACGACCTGGTTGTTACCGGTTCTTCAACAGCAAAATTGTATCAAAATGACGGAAACGGCGTTTTTGCAGCAATCAGCACATCTCCGTTTACAGGACTTAGTTATGGTGCAGTAGAATTGGCAGATATTGACAACGACGGTGATTTGGATGCATTTATGAACGGTCAGGGCTCTGCCGGATTCAATTCGAATCTTTACCTCAATGATGGTAACGGTGGTTACACGCTCGATCCTATGAATGTATTCCCGGGCCTTGCCAATGCAGCAGCCGATTTTGCCGATATTGACAATGATGGAGATGATGATTTAATGATGTCCGGTTACGGAGGAGCCCAGATGGTTAAATTGTTTACCAATGACGGAACCGGATTATTTACAGAAGTTCCGAACACAACGTTCCCGCCTGTTTCCTCAGGTGCAATACAATTTAATGATGTTGATAGTGATGGAGATCAGGACGTATTTATTACTGGTTTTACCATTTTCGTTGGAAATGTTGGTCAGCTTTGGCTAAACGATGGTTCAGGGGCCTTTACCCTTTCCGCTTCTAATTCATTTGAAGGTGCTAATAACGGAAATATTGCGTTCACTGATATCGACGGCGATAATGACGATGACTTGCTGTATACGGGTTATGGTGACGTTGGTCGGGTTGCTCATCTGTGCACCAATAACGGGGCGGGTGTATTTACATTAGTTGCTTCTCCTTTTCCGGGAGTGCAACAAGGTGCGATTGCTTTTGCCGATGTTGACAACGACCAGGATATGGATTTAGTCATTGCCGGTGAAGCAGCTTCATCAACTTACGCCGCAGAATTGTATGAAAATGACGGAACAGGAACCTTTACGATTGTTGCAGGAACACCATTCGAACCTACTATTTCAAGTGGATTGGTGTTTGCTGATATTGATAACGATTTAGATCAGGATTTGTTGACCATCGGATACAGCAATACGAGTGGTTCAATGGCCAAAATGTACGCCAATGATGGGTCAGGATTGTTCACACTAATCACCGGAACACCGTTTGCCGGAGCTTCTTATGGTATGACTGCTTTTGGTGATATCGATGGAGATATAGATCAGGATGTTATTATTTGCGGGAATGATGGTGTAACAGGTCTTCAATCAAATGTATACAGAAACAATAACTGTCAGCAATCGAATGTTACCGATCAACACGTTGCTTGTGCGTCTTACACATGGATTGATGGAATAACGTATACTGCAAATAATAATACCGCTTCCATGACTTTAACCAATGTTGGAGGATGCGATTCAGTTGTAGTCTTGAATCTTATTATTGGTGATGCAAGCGCACTTCCAAGTGTTGTATCACTTCCAAACATAACCGCAGAATGTGAAGTTCAATCGGTTACTGCTCCAACAGCAACTTTGAATTGTTCAGGATTGGTTACTGGAACAACTACTACCATTTTCCCGATTTCAGGTGAAGGAGCAACAGAAATTATCTGGACATATCTTGCTCCAAACGGATCAACCTATATTCAAACGCAACAAGTAATTATTCACGATGTTACCGCGCCGGTTCCGGATGCGGCTAGTTTACCAACAGAGATGAGTTCTTGTCCGTTTACAACATTGGATCTTCCAACAGCCACAGACAACTGCGGCGGAACCATTACAGGAACAACAACAGATTTGCCTGTAACAACTCCGGGAACAACAACTATTACCTGGACTTATACAGATGCACAGGGAAATATTTCTACCCAAACCGAGGAGTTGATTTACACACCTTTGAATGATGAGGTTACTTTTGACGGAACAACGCTTACAGCTACTGAATCAGCCACTTCTTATCAGTGGTACGATTGTAATTTGGAAGAGGATATCCAGGGCGCTACAAGTCAGACTTACAATCCAACTGTGAACGGAAGTTACGCAGTTACTATCAGCATCAGCGCATGCAGTGTTATGTCTGATTGTTTTACAATTACAGACCTTGCCGTAAGCGAATTGGAACTAAGCAACATTAGCATCTATCCAAACCCGAATGAGGGATCGTTCACCCTTGAAACAAGCAATGCCGTTTCAATTACCATTACAAACGCCGGCGGTCAATCGGTTTATTCAGAAGAATTGCCAATCGGGAAATCAGAAATGAACCTGAAAGGATTAGAAAGCGGAGTTTACTTTGTGAACTCGGTTCATGCGAATGGATCACAGAGCATTCAGAAAGTGAGTATCCTGAAATAAGTAAAATTAGAGAAAAGAGAAAAGGCTGTTGATTGATTTCAACAGCCTTTTTAATTTGTTTTAAATTATTCTTCATTTAGAAGAATTGTAAGAATGTAGTCCCAAATTTGACGCTAAGCATACCTCCGAACTCTACTTTGTTGAAGTTGTCTGAACCCATTGTTCTAATGCTTAAGAATGGGCTGATTCCGATTTTTACGTTTGGTTGATTATCAATGCTTGGATAGAAAAATACCCAACTCTCCAACCGTAATCTTCCTAAATTATTAAAAGGGTCTCGTGAATTTTTTTTACTTGTAAAATCATGATAGATACTTGGAGAGTAACTAAACGAACCTTGCCCAGGATAGATTTGTAGTGAAAAGGCTGGAGAGAATTTTGCTATTCCTGCAGGAGCATCTATAATCAAATCTTGGGTTGTTACAACTCCATTTTGATTAGCTGACTGTACTATACCAAGCAAATCTCCAGCTTTGTATTCAGAGGAATATCTTAATCTTAGTTGCGGAGAAAACTGCCAAGCTTCTTCTTTTCCCTTCGATCGGAAACTAATATATTTGATTTCAGCACTATATGAAGTGTTTGTAGATTTGAATTCGTTAGTTTTTACTCCAGTTGGATAATACTTGAATTGACTGGAGCCGTATTCAAATTGTCCATTTATCGATCTTCTTAGAACTGAACCATCTAACGTTGTATAGTCATGATTGTATTGTAAAGAGATCACGCCTCTCCAATCACTTGAAAATCGATCCAGTTGTAACGAATTATCAGATTTTGAAGTTAATGGCATTCTTACCGTTGGTCTAATTAACAATGAATTCCCAACAGTGTTAAGTTCCCAATTAAATTCGCCACCCGCCTCAATCATACCTTCCTTAACCGAGGTTGTAGCATTCATAAAAGGAAGTATTTCGAATTTTGTTTCTTGTGAATATCCCAAGTAGGGAACTACTAAACAAAGACTAAAGTATAATTTCCGTTTCATAATATCCTCCTTGTAAATTGAGTGTTAAACTTTGATCTTCAGCTGTTCCAGGCAAGTCAATCCCTAACTTAAACGAAGCATTATTGATCCCCATAACTCTAATTTTGATTTTTGTTTGGGCATCATTGATATTGCCTGCCCAAGTTCTTTTTTTGGAACCGTCTGATTGAATGACTTTGATTCCGTTAATGAATGCATAGAAGAGGGTAATGGCACCGCTGACAGGTTCCAGTGTTAAAGTAAATGGCCGCATAATTTCTGCGACTAAAGGATTAGGATTTTCCATAATACTTATTAGTTAATTTCACCTACTCTCTTCAAATTGGATTTTCGGTTTCCTCCGATACAAACATCTTTCAACATCAGAAATCCCACAAGTGTACTTCCCCCCGTTCCTCCAGGGAATTTTCCCATTGATAATCAGGAGGTTTTCCCACCCTAAAAGTTTGGTGGTAAGAATATTAATAGAGAGTTTTGGAGAAACTTAAAATTACACGCTATGGAACAGAAAAAAGGAGCACCACGGCCAACTCCATTTCCGGCATTGATGAATGCTTTTATTTATTTGAAGGACAGTATTAATCTAGAGGATCAGTTAGACTTACAGTATGCAGAAGTGCCAAATCCACCTATACTTCCTCAGATTTCAACATTCAACAATGCATTTAAATTGAATAATGGACCAACAACAATTCCTGAGGTTGTTGTGAAGATTAAAAAAGATGCTTTTAAGCTTTTGTATGATGAGGTTGTTAAGTTGAGAAAACCAGAAAATCACATTACTTGTTTACGTATTTGGCATGGGTTAACTAAGTTAACGACTGAGCATAAGCTTAAACCATTATTTCAGGTTATATATACTGTGAAAAGTGCAACCGGACAGTATTCTGTGGTTGAAGGAAGTGAAATATATCATTACGATGGTAATGTGTTTAAACCATATTCCGGAGCCGAAGATTTAAGAAGAAATTACCGTGAAAATATTCGAATAAAAAAAATTACAGGGGGTAGTTATGATCCTCTTAACGTAGGTTTAGAAACCGAATCTGTCACATTTCCATTCCAAACGATCTTTACTTTAATACTTGATAACTTACCTGATAACGATGATGCAGTTATCATAGTTAACTCATTGGCGACCAATAAAGAGCAAACGGAGATTTATCATAAGCATGCACTGTTGCTTTTCGCAACAAAAATGGAAGAGGATCAAAAAGGAACCGAGGCTTTTGTAATCATTAAAGATAAGTACGCCAATCGTTCTCACCTATGTCCTCCGGGATGTGATAAGATTCTTGATTTCGACCTGGCATAAACTCATTTGAATGAATGTCCCTGATTTTTCGCAAATTAGTGAGCGTAATACCTTAAGTATGATCTCACTGTTTGCTGAAATCGGATGCCTTGCTTTAGCTGTCTTCTCCGGAATTCTTGCGTTTCGATACCTGAATAACTTCCTGAAACTGTTGTTTCTGCAAGTGGTGGTTTGGGGAATTTTTTACGCAATTGCAACGGTGCTTACGGCATATCAAACGGCGAATGGTGAGCAGATAAACGATCAATGGCTCATCAACATTCACCTGCTCTTTGAAACCGGGATTCTGCTTGCCGCGGCACGATTAATTTTAAGGGAAGGAGTCGTCAGGTTCTTTCCCTTGATAATTGCCTTCGCGTTCCTGGCGGTTTACATTTTACAGGCAGTAACGCTTGGCTACGGGAAATATCTGCATTACGCTGATCTTGCATCCTGCATAGGTTTAAGTATTGTTTTTACCATTGTGTTGTTCCGGATTCCGTCCGGAAGCGATTGGCTCCCGATGCGTGTTGCCTGTATCGCACTTCTCGTTTATTTTGGCTGCAGCGTGCCCTTTGTTTCCATGATGGATTACTTGCAGCAGCACGCGCCCAAAGTGAACTCGTTACTTTATCATATCATCAGCGATGTAGTTGCGAATCTCAGGTACGGATTAACGGCTTTTGCATTCATCTTAACTTATCGCTCTAAAAAAATAAACCAATTACACCATGGATGATGTAATCATTAGTATTGTCTCAGTTACTGCAATTATTTTTTTGCTCCTAATCGGAATTGCCTTTAGCTTTTTCAGAGTTCAGAAACAGCGCACGCAGCAGCAGGAAGAATTGGCGGCCACGCGATTGAATTATGAAAAGGAATTGAGAAAGGTTGAAACCGAAGAGCGTGAGGCCGTTTTGCATCAGTTGGCGCAGGACCTGCACGATAATATCGGTCAGCTGCTGATGGCGATGCACATTCAGATCCAAACCCAGAAAACCACGCATCCCGAAACGGCAGAGGGGTATCAGCCAATCGAAATTTATTTGGGCGAAGTAACCCAGCAGCTTCGCTTATTGAGTAAAACATTGAACACGGATTCTATTCTTCAGAATGGGCTCGATGGTGCTGTTTTATTGCAGATTGAACGATTGAAAGCCCTGAAGCGGTTTACGGTTGAAAGTACCATTCAGTACAGTGGTTCACCTTTTGAGAAAGATGCCGAACTCATGGTGTTCCGGGTTTTCCAGGAAATCATTCAAAATATTCTGAAGCACACCAAACCAACCCTTGTTACTATCACGCTGACTTCGAGCGAGGAACAATTTCTCCTGGAAGTGAAAGACGATGGCCCCGGGTTCGACTATGCCACATTGCTGACAACTAACAAGGCTTCAGGGGTAAGAAATATCCTGAAAAGATCAGAATTAGTGGGCCTGAATTGTGAGTTTATCACTGAACCGGGCAAAGGAACTTCCGTAATTCTGAAAAAATAACCATCTTAGAAATCAAAAACGTGAAGTCAGAGGGGATTTAAGTTTCCCCCTTAGGAGGGGGATTAAGGGGGAGGGCTTTCTATTCGAAATCCAAAGCCCCTTCTCCCTGGACGAATTCATTTTTTGAATTTTACCAACACACTACCACATGGAAACAAAAAACATTGTTCTTGTAGATGATCATATCATCGTTCGGAACGGATTGAAAGAGTTGATTGAAAAACTGGGCGATTATTCCGTTCAAAGTCAATTCAATTCGGGCGAGGAATTCCTGAAGGCACTACCGTTGAAACCAGCACCCGATTTGGTCATTATGGACCTCAACATGCCTGTTCTGAACGGCGAAGAAGTGGTGGAAATAATGAACAAAGAACAATTTAATTTACCGGTGCTTATTCTGACACTGAACGAGGATGAAGCCACCATTATTCGTCTGTTCCGGAATGGAGTAAAAGGTTATCTCAAGAAAGACTGTACAGCCGAAGAATTAAAAACCGCTATTGATTCTGTGATAAACTACGGTTATTATCACAATGAATTCCTTACGCTTTCATTGAGGAATAATACGATGGCCCCAACGAAAAACAAACACGAAGAAGTACTTGAACAACTGACAGATCTGGAAAAGGAATTCCTGAAACTCGTTTGTCACGAAGATGAATATACCTACGAACAAATTGCCGACAAAATGGGCAAGAACGCACGTGCAGTAGATAATTACCGCGAAGCCATCTTCGGCAAGTTCGCTATCAAATCGAAGACCGGATTGGTGTTGTTCGTACTGAAGCATCAGTTGATGGAGCATTTGTAAGCAGATTCTGATTCGTTTTGCAATCGGTATGAAAGTCATCCTGAAAAAGATGATAACCGAAGCCTGTTTTTAGTAGTAATTAGTCGTTCGTTTACAAATACCTGTCGTTCGTACCATATTTTTTGTCGTTCTGAAGGGGTGCTCTACTTTCGCGATTAAAACAAAAAGCACTTTATTTCCGGGCTGCAGAATTCGATGATGTAAAGCACCCGATTTAAAGAGTACTTTTGCACCAAATAACACACTCAATGAAATTGAAACAACTTGCCGTCCTTCTCACCACCTCTTTATTGACTGGTTTGAACCTGACCGCCCAGAACAACGAAACCTTTGAAACCGAAGCCGCCAACAGCACCTCTTTTGTAAACGCGACTCAGGTCTTCAATATCACCACACAGTTAAGTGGAGCTCAACCCTTTGATATGCAGACAGGTTATCCGAATACCGGATGGAGCGGCACTGCAAATGACAACGTGTATGTTGATAATAGCAGTGGAACTGTATTCGGACAGGGAGTAGGATTTACCATCTCTTCTGCCGGAAGTGTTCCTTTCCGTATCAATTCTGTTTGGTTATTTCTTTCAGATCGTAACCTGCTTCGTTCGGTATCCGGAAGTCTCACCATAGTAGGAAAACTCTCCGGAGCAACTCAGTTTACCGCAACTGCAAGTTCCGGATTTAATACCGGTGCAGCTGCAAACGGTTTTTCACTGATCGACTTTACTACTTTTGGAGGATCGAACAACACAGGTGTTTCCATTGATCAATTGGTAATTACGACTACAGCATCTTATGAATATGTGGCGTTGGATGCGTTTAACTGGTCAACAGTTTCCTGTACTGCGCCTACAATTACCGCTAACCCATCAAACCGCGCAATTTGTGCCGGTAATAATACAACTTTCAGTGCCTCTGCAACGGGAGCTACGGCTTTCCAATGGCAGGAGAACACAGGATCAGGCTTCACGAATATCACCAATGGCGGTATTTACTCGGGAGCAACCACAACTACGCTTACACTCACAGGTGCAACTGCAGGAATGTCGGGTTATCAATACCGCATGGTGGCTATCAATGGAGTCGCTAGCTGCTTTACCAATACAAACGTGGGTACATTGACTGTTTCATCTGTCAACACTTCATCTGCCTCACAAACAAACGTTTCCTGCAATGGTTTCGCTAACGGAGCGGCAGCTGTAACCCCCTCAGGAGGAATTGCTCCTTACACCTATTCGTGGTCACCTTCAGGTGGTACAGGATCTATTGCCTCGGGACTTTCAGCCGGAACCTATACGGTTACTGTTACGGATAACATCGGTTGCCAGGGAACAAGAAACTTTACGATTACCCAACCTCCGGTTCTTAACGGATCAACAGTTGTAACCAACGTTGCCTGCAACGGAGCTAACAACGGAGCAATAAATCTAACACCTTCAGGTGGAACACCAGGCTATACCTTTAGCTGGGGTGGTGGAGTTACAACGGAAGACAGAATCAGCCTTGCTGCCGGTACTTATGCTGTAATCATTACTGATGCCAATGGCTGTACCCGCAATGTTACCGGTATTACCGTAACTCAGCCTACAGCAGGTGTAAGCGGAACAACAGTTGTAACCAATGTGGCTTGCAACGCAGGAACGAATGGAGCAATCAATTTAACCCCTACCGGAGGAACGGGCCCTTATACATATAATTGGACTTCCGGACCAACAACGGAAGACAGAACAGGTCTTGCTGCGGGAACATATTCAGTTATAATTACGGATGTAAATGCATGTACGGGATCAGTTTCCGGAATAACGGTAACGCAACCAACTGCGGTAAGTGGAACAAGAACAGTAACGAATGTTACCTGTAACGGCGGAACGAACGGAACAATTGATTTGACACCAACCGGTGGAACACCAGGATATACTTACAGCTGGGGAGGAGGAATCACTTCACAAGACAGAATAAGTCTTGCAGCAGGAACATACTCGGTTGTTATCACAGATGCAAACGGATGTACTGGAGCAGTAAGTGGAATTTCAGTAACGCAACCAACCGCGGTAAGTGGAACAACAGTTGTAACGAACGTAGCCTGTAACGGAGGAAATACAGGATCAATTAACTTAACTCCAACTGGCGGAACAGGTCCGTATACATATAGCTGGGGTGGTGGAATCACTACCGAAGACAGAGTACTACTTACTGCCGGAACGTATACGGTTACTATAACTGATGCAAACGGATGTACAGGAACAGTGAGTCCTACAGTAACACAACCAACGTCTGCTGTTTCAGGAACAACAGTTGTAACGAACGTAGCATGTTTCGGTGGAAATACAGGAGCAATTAATTTAACTCCAACCGGTGGTGTAGGACCATACACGTTCAATTGGACTGCCGGACCAACAACAGAAGACAGAACAAGCCTTACAGCCGGAACCTATTCAGTGATTATCACGGATGCAAACGGATGTACGGGAACAGTAAGTCCTACGGTAACGCAACCAACGTCTGCGGTTTCAGGAACAACAGTAGTAACGAACGTAGCATGTTTCGGTGGAAATACAGGAGCAATTAATTTAACTCCAA
>CAMLIF010000066.1 GCA_946479985.1 uncultured Flavobacteriales bacterium | reverse complement strand
GGCCAGGCATTAATCTGAGCCATTGTTTCATTAGTTGGTACAGCACAAGTTTCTCCGTCAGCACATTCAAACCAGGTAATAAATGAGATTACTCCAGCTTTCGAAATAGTGAAGATGTTATCGTACAACAAACACTGATCTGCATCAATATTTGCGTCACCATAATCTCTTGTTGACTGATTTCCCTGAATAACGTTTGGATTGTAATCTCCTGTACCTTCAATAACCGTAAGCGGTCCAGGCCAGAAGTCATTACCGTCAGCACGATACTTAACAGCAGCAATCTTCAATTGTCCGTTAACATCAGTACCTCCCATCCACAATGCTCCTGCGTAGATAGTTGTTACGTTACCAGTTTTAGGAACTTTGTAAGTTGCCAAACCGTTTGCACGGTCCAGGAATAGTAAGCCCCCAGTTTCTAACTGACAGCTTACATCGTTAAAGTCCATTGTTTTACGATAGTTCGCAGGAGCACATAAGGCCCCTTTTGTAGTGGTCACCGGTTTATTCGGCTTATCACTTTTACTTTTACCAAAGTCGTGATTGTATGCTGACGCGCTTCCTGCGGCCAACAAACCAGCTACTAATGATAAATATTTAAATGTTCGTTTCATACTTTTTCACATTAAATCCTTAGAAATCAAACTTAACCCCTAAGCGAATGGTGCGTGGTGAACTAATATTGAATGCATTCTGCACTTTCATCGTGTAATAATCTCTAAACGACTGCTCATCCAATTGGTTCTGAATAGACGTCTGATAAAGTGCAGCAGCCAAATAACCATCGTCGTTCCAGTTACCAGTTGCTCGGTAAACACTAAGAACGTTCATAGCATTGAAAAGGTTGGTAGCACGAATATAAACATTCAGGAAAGTTGCTTTTTTCTTGTCGCCTTCACCAAATTCCAATGGAATTGTGCGGTCTAACTGCAAGTCTAAACGGTATTGCCATGGCAAACGTGAACCATTCAAAGTACCGGTGATACCACCAGTATTCGGTTCAATCAATCCTTCACCAGTAACAATGTTTTGAGATGAGTACGGAGACCCTGAGTAGAAATTAGTCTGGATATTCAAACCTGTATTTTCAAACACATTGAAACCACCAATTACCGGTCCGTTGTAATCTTTACCCTCACCATATCTGTAATCGATATTGATTGCAAACGCGTGACGCTGGTCATAAGAATAAGGGAACACACTTCTTAAGTTAGGAATACCTGCTGTTTGAAGACCTGTTAACAATGATGCAGCAGAAGTTGCATCAGAACCAGTACCATCGGCAAACTGTAAAGTATAGGCTGCTGTCATACGCATGTTTCCAGTTCTACGTAAATCGTAAGAAACAGTCAAACCTTTAACTGTACCGAAGTCACGGTTACCGTAAGTACGGTATGTGTTCGGGTACGCTTCGAACACGTTCATCAACTGAACGTTGTTTCTTTGTTCACGATAGAATGCAGAGATTTTCAATGAGGATGAACGAGTCAATACTTGTTGGAAACCAATTTCGTAATCGATCGTTTGCTCTGGTTTCAAATCAGGGTTTTGAATCGTATTCGTTCTTGACTCAATATATTGATAATCGATTGGATTAAAGCGTGATCCTGAAGTAGGGCGCTTAGTCAAGATATCATAGTGAGCAAAGAATGAAGCTTCATCCGAGATCGGGAATGAGAATGCAACACGTGGCATTACGTTGATTTGAGTTTTGTAATCTTCAAATGCATCTGCGTTAACTCGGGAGTTTGCAGCATCAGAAGGATTTTTCAACCAAGGTGCAATACCTGTAGCTCCACGAACCAATTTAGGATCTTCAATTGCAACACCATCAGCATTGTACCAAGTATCACCATTTCTAAATCCGTTGATTGAAGTAGGATTTGTTACATCATCAACATAAACAACGTAATCATCACCCATCGATTCAGGAATATTCACCCAGCTATATGTTGTTGGGTCAAGGGCTTTTTTAGCCATTGCCTCAGACACATTGTTTGCTGTGTAAACCAGATACTTATCCTTCAATACAGGTTGGTTGGCATCGAATACATCAACACGAACCCCAACGTTGAATACGATATCATTAAACGCAAACTTATCCATTACATAACCAGCAATGTAAGTTGGCTGGAATGAACCAATAAAACGTTTGTAGTTTCCATTCTCATCAAAATCATTGAAGTACGAACGGATATCTGTATTTCCTTTTACTTTTTTACCTGTATGATCATATCCGTAATATTGAACGAAGTTGTTACCCTGATTAAACAATTCATCAGGTGAGAACATATCCAAAGTATACATGTTCGGATCATATTTATCAATGATCAGGTAATCTGTTCCCGCAGGATCCAATCCTAGCTTCGTACGTAAGTTGTAATCAAAGAAAGATTGTTTGTCATTGTTTTGCTGACCACCATATTCTCCGGTACCGGAAGTGTAGGCGTATCCTGAGTTCAAACGATCATAAGTGATTTCCTGGTAAGAACCATAGTCAACAACTGTAGCCTGACTGAAATCCAACTCAGGCATGTGGTTATTAGCCAACAAACGAGCAACTGTCCATAATTCGATCGGACCAGCATTTCCATTTGACCAGCCTCTGTCATAACGTTGCTCATACTCAAATCCTAAAGACAATGAGTGATCACCAATGTTAACAGAGCCGGAACCCGTTACACGAATCTGATCTCTGTCAGTTTTCCCAAACGTGTTGTTTGGTGTACCGATATTCCTCCAGATACCGTAAACGTCTGAAGGAACGTCACCGTTTCTAAGACCTCTACCTTGTTGTACTTCCAACAAAGTCGAGTAATGTCCTGCAGGGTCACCAGCGTAGATATCAAAATATTGTGTGGTGATAGCAGCCAATGCAGCGTTTACCTCTGATGGAGTGAATGTGACACTCGTTTCAGCAAAACCATTGTGGACACGTGTACCATCTACGAATTCGTAAGTTGGAACAAACGTTCTGTCGAATGAACCAACATAACCGTAGTTAAATAAGTTGTATTTGTGGTTTTTGTCGTAGTACTCACTTTTCGACTTAGAGTAGTCAACCATGATGGAGTAAAACGCTGATTTTATTTTAGAACTGCTTCCTTCTTCCTTGTTTGTAAAACGCTGAGTAAACCGACCGTACACACGGTAGTCAAGGTTCTTGTAAACTCCGAAATTTGTGAAATTCAATAATGAATTTGCATAGTCGTAGTTACTTCCACCATTGAAGTTCAAAGATCCACCAAATGTAAGGTTGACAGATGGTCCGGTATTTACGTCAATCTTACCAGAAGCAGCAAACGTACTTGTTGCAGCATTCATTCTCCATGGAGTTTTTTCAAAATCCTCAGCTCTTAAGTAATAAGAATTGTGGTAAGTTGTTGTTCCTGTAGTACTCGGGCGAATTGGGTTTTTCAACAATTCATCACGAACTTCTTTTTTCACACGGTAAGAACCACCATTCAACGGGCGGCTATCTAATTCACTTGTGTAGTTAACAGAAAGTAAGAAACCTAAGATTGGTTTTGTTTTTTTTCCTGTAGAATCTTTTTTCATCAAAAGCGGACCAGATAATAGTCCTTCAGCAAGGTTGTATCCGAATTTATCCAATCCGATAACTTTACCGTCGTAACCATCAGGATCTGCACCTTTAAAGTACAAACCTGAACTTACTAATTCTAAGGAACCGAAATACTTTGCAGATGGACCTCTTGTTGTAACCGAGATAATACCTCCGGTAGCATCCCCATAGTTAGCAGGTTGTCCACCCGTAATTACAGTTACCTCTTCAATAGCTGATTTCGGCAAGTTAGAAGATCCTCGAACTTTTACACCATCGATGTAGAAGTAAGTACCATCCGAACGTGAACCGCGAATGGAAATGTCACCACTCCCTTCGTTTGTGTTAACCCCACCGACAGTTGCAGCAGCAGCAGCGGCATTACGGGCAGGCATTTTCGCGAAATCTTCACGACTCACGATACCTCCCGAAGGACCACCATCTTTTTGAATTAACGGTACGCGATACGAAGTGATCACAACGTCTTCAATTTTTCCTTCTTCAGGAAATCCTAAAATTTCCTTGTCAAGGAAGGTAATTCTATCAGAAGAAACCACCACATCAGCAATTGCTCTTTTCTGATACCCTTCACCTGGGTTGCTGATCTCCACGGTGTATTTACCGGGTGCTAGCGAGTTAATCTGGAATTCTCCATCGAAATCTGTCGTGGAGTTTCCTTTTAGTTGTCCGTTTTGCATGACGGCAATCACACAATTGGGCACGGGCTCTTGTGTGTCCTCATCTACAATACTACCTCTTATGGTTCCGAGACCGGTTTGACCATAACTGTAAGCAATTGTAAACAAGAGACTTGCAAGCAACAAGTTGAGTTTACGCAACATAAGTACAGTTTAATTATACATCAAAATTTAGTGTAACAAAGCCCTCAAATATAGAAAAAATCAATTTGTTAATAGTTCTTAAAAAAGTTTTATCAATTTAATGTTTTCACACTTCCTTAACATTTAGGCTACTTGACAGCACTTATAAAACCCTTGCAAACACAGATAAATTCACCCATTTTATAGATGAATAATGATTGTTAGTAAGTTCTGTACTATTTTTGGGCTAATGCAAAAAGCCCGAAATATTAATTTAAATGGTGTTTCTATTTATTTATTGGTAATTGATCCTGAAAAAGAGTCGAACTACCTGGAAACACTCACTTTTAATGAAAAAAATCGGTTCAACTCTATCAAACATCCCACGAAAAAGCTGGAGTTTGCAGCGTCACGTTTTTTAAAACACAACTTATTTGGAAACCAGGAAATTAAATATTTAGAGCACGGCACTCCAGTCCTGGAACAAATTGACCCTTCCCTGAAGTTACATATATCTATTACCCACTCAAGAAACTACACCGCCATTGCTCAGCACAGGGATTTTCCAATTGCGGTGGATCTGGAATGGATAGACGATAAAAGTGTGCGTTTAGCTCCAAAGTTCTGTAATGAAAATGAAGCCTCAATCTTCGACATAAACTCTAAAGAAGAAATGACTCTTCTTTGGAGCTTCAAAGAAACTTTATATAAATTATCAGACAGAAACGGATTAATTTTCAAAGAAGACATCCTTGTTTCAAAGGAAAACGGGGCTTTTACAGGAATGGTCCGGCTCCAAACCGGATTCCTTAAAGTTGGTCTGAGTTTCGAAAAAGTAAACGGATTTTATCTAACTTGCAATCATACTTACATGCTTGACTATGAAGATTCTTGATTTATTTGCACAATGCACCGGACAAATTGCACTTCTTATCGATCCGGAAAAATCGTTTGAAACTTCCCTCCTTGAAGAATTAGTGAAAAAGGCTGAAATTGGAAAAATCGACTTTCTTTTTGTTGGCGGCAGTACTGTTACCAGAAAAGCAATTGAAGAAGTTGTTTTAACATTGAAGAAGCTTACCAAAATACCGGTAGTTCTTTTCCCGGGAGCAAGTCATCAGTTAAGTAAAGATGCCGATGCCCTCCTCTTTTTAAACCTTATTTCGGGAAGAAATCCTGATTACCTCATTGGGCATCAGGTTGCTGGTGCCGAAGAAATTTTTCAGATGCCCATTGAAGTTATTTCTACAAGCTATTTGCTTATAGACGGAGGAACAGCCAGCAGTGTGGCTTATGTAAGTCAAACAACTCCTATTCCACAGCATCAGGTTCGAATTGCCACAAATACAGCGAAAGCCGGTTTTTTAATGGGGCATCAAGTTGTTTATATGGACGCAGGGAGCGGTGCAAAAAACACAGTGCCTGTTGAAATGATCGAATCAATCGCACAATCACTTTCTTCGCCACTCATAGTAGGAGGAGGAATTCGCTCAATTGAAACCATTAAATCATTAAGAAAAGCAGGTGTCAACGTTATTGTAATAGGAAACAAGATTGAATCCGATATCGATTTTTTATTGGACCTGGGGAGCCTGAAAGTTGCTTCAATCGAAAAAAAAGAGTGCTGATTTAACTGAAAAACAGAGTTCTGAGGCACGAACCCAACTCCATTCAATCAACAAAGTTTCTCTTCACGCAAAAAAGACTACCGTTTACTCAATGTTAAGGGAAACCATTTTTTCTGTGGTGAAAATTAACATATATTTACGCTTTGTAAATCGAAAGTTCTTTTGAGTAAATGAGTGGTATGCAGCGTTAATCAGTTGATTAACAAAACATAGCACTTGTAACAAAGCCGACTCAAGCTTACTGATGATTTTCATTAAACTTGACCGTAAATGATCGTTTTAACGGATTATTTAGAGAGTCATGCTGATTTTTTTGAAAATTAAACTTTAAAAACATGCGCAAAAATCTACTTTTAGGAGCTTTGGCAGTTTTTGGAATGTTTAGTACTGCTTACGGACAGGAAAAACACTTCAATTGCGGAAATGCAGAACAATTGAAAAAATTGTATGCATCTCACCCTGAGCTAGAAGACGACTACTACCACCTATTGCACAAAGCGAAGATGTCCGGCTATTCAAAAAGCGACGACACTACGATTTACAACATTCCAATTGTTTTCCACATTTTACATGAATATGGAGGAGAAAACATCACTGATGCTCAAGTGTACGATGCGGTAGATATCCTTAACGAGGATTACTCGAACACAAATCCGGATGCAGGAAACGTGGTTGATCCATTCGACACAATTGTTGGAACTGCGAAAATCAAGTTTACATTAGCTCGCTTTGATCCATACGGAAACTGTACAAATGGTATTGAGCACATTTACACGCACATGGCCAACAAAGGTGATGACTATTCAAAGTTACACCAGTGGAATCGTAAAGAATACTTAAATGTATGGGTTACGAACACAATCGGTAGTGCTGGTGTTGCTGGTTACGCTTATTACCCTTCAGCAACAGAAGGAAACTTCTTCTTTGCAGATGGAATTATCATTCTGAACGAGTATATTGGAAGTATGGGGACAGGAAGCCCGAACGGTTCTCGTGCATTAACGCACGAAATTGGTCACTATCTTGGACTTGCTCACACTTGGGGAAGTAACAACGATAACAATGTAGCTTGTGGTGATGACCAGGTAAATGACACTCCTGAAACAAAAGGTTCTCCGACAGGAGTTTGTATTTTGAGTGCAAACACTTGTGACGACAGCGATCAGGGAAGTGCAGGATACTGGACTTTTAACGTTATCGACAACGTTCAAAACTACATGGATTACTCTTATTGTTCTTTGATGTTCTCAAGAGATCAGGTTGAACTGATGCGTAATAACCTGAATGAAATTACTGGTTTCAGAAACAATCTTTGGACAGATTCAAACCTTGTTTTAACTGGTGCAAACCTAACTCAGGCACCATTATGTGTTCCAATTCCTGATTTTTCAGTGAATGAGAATATGGTTTGTATCGGAGACGTTGTGACATTCCAAAATGCATCTTACAACGCCACTGTTGATACATACGAATGGACTTTCCCTGGTGGAACACCTGCAACTTCAAATGCAATTAACCCAACAGTTACTTATGCAACTGAAGGGTTTAAACAAGCAACATTGAAAGTTACAAACACAGCAGGAAACCAAACTAAAACGATTACCAATATCGTTTATGTTTCTCCTAACTGGGTAGAACACAACGGACCATTTGTTGAAGCATTCGACGGACCAAATCCTGATTTCTGGATTAGCAACAACCCTGAAAACAATCATGCATACTTCCATAAAGTAAATGCAGGTGGAATGGATAATACTTCTTGTTACGTGTTGAACAACTACAAAAATGTAACAGGTGCGGCACCATTTTCTGATGACTACTTCTACTATGATCGTTTAGGCTTCAACAAAGACCAATTAACGACGGCTGCTTTCAACTTATCAAACACAACTGGTGTTACTGTTTCTTTCGATTACGCATACGGAACAAGAGCGACAAGCATTGATAATGTTACTGAGAAACTAGTGATTTCTTCTTCAAAAGATTGTGGTAAAAACTGGACTCCAAGATTAACTCTTGACTTAGAAGATTTATTGACTGTTGGATACGTTGGCGACAACGAATTTATTCCTAACAACAATAACCAGTATAAGAGTGGATCTTTCAACTACACACCTTCAGGAACTGATACAAAAACAAGATTCCGTTTTGAATTTACGTCATCTGACTACTCGTCTAACTTGTACATTGACAACTTCAATGTTTCAGGAACGCTTGCTATTGAAGAAAACGAAATGATCGGTTCTGTAAGTGTTTCTCCTAACCCGATTGCGGCTGGAAGTGAACTTGCAGTTCAAGTTGATGGAATGACTAAAGACATGATTTTGGAAATCATGGACGTGAACGGAGCAATTGTTGCAACGATTCCTGTTCCTGACAACAACGGTACTCAATTAGTAAATGTTCCTATGAATTTTGCAAAAGGTTACTACTTAATCAATGCAATTCAAGGTTCAAGCAAATCAACTCACCGAGTGGTTGTTTACTAAGTCAACTCAAATAGACATACAAACCCTGATCAGTATTGGTCAGGGTTTTTTATTTTCGCAGAATGAATTACGAGACAATGGATCAAATACTTTTGAATGCACTTTCAGAAGACAAGATCAAAGGCCCAAACCCAGCAGAAGAGAAACTGATCAAAAAAATCAAACAAGGTAAACACTGTTTGATTTCGGTTGAAAAACCGAATGATCTTGATTTGGTTCTGTTCTGGTCAACAATTATTAAAGCTCCCCAGGCATTTGAGGGCGCTCCTCGTGTTCTATGGATTACCCAGTCGAATGAACGGGCAAAAAAACTTATCTCCACTCTTCAAACGTGGGTAAGAAGAAGTGAAATTGCCATTGAGTCGGCAAATGAATCGGGGAAAAAGATTGAGCAGCGAAATAACATTTTTGAAGGAGCTGATGTTATCATCGGTACGCCAAAACGAACATTGGAACTCTATAATCAAAACGGCTTCCACATCAATCAGCTTGCCCTCGTGATAATGGATGAAATAAACGGAATTTGCACGCATCCAACCGAACTACAACATCTTCGTCGTATTTGTGAAAGTATTGATAAATGCCAAAAACTGTTTATTTCCTACGGAAAACATGAGCGCTTGATTCCGTTTGTTGAAGAAATTTGTTATTCTTATGAAGAAATCGAATTTCAACAAGGAAACGAATGACAAGAAATCAGCTTATAAAACTCATTGCGAATCTGCTCATGGCAGTAACTTTTATTTGCGCAGCACTTCTGCTGATCAATAAAACGTATGGATACACGGAAATTGCAAAAACAACTTTCTATATCTGCGGTGGTTTGGGCTTGATAGGTTCCGCATACATAGGTGTTATTGTCGAAAAAAACAAAGACTTCAATTGGATCTTTTGGGTGGGAAGCGTTGTAATTTTCGCTGCAATCGCCATGAAAACACTCCTGCTTCCGAATTATCAGATAGTTCTGATTGCCGGAGCAGGAATTTCAGGCGCTTCCTATTTCTTCAACCCTTTCTCGAAGGACGATGACAACAATGAAACTGATCAATTACTGGATCAGTAGCTCACATACAATCCCTTTTTCATTCTGTAATCAATAATCGGCTTAAACGGTCCGTATTTATGCTGCTCTTCCGTAAAAGGATCATTATACGGACCAAACGGATAATCTATAGCCTTCATTTTAATATCCGGATAGTCAAAACCTGTTTTTTTCGGGCGTTCATGCTGATCTGAATTCACATAGGCTGCCACCTGCAACGCATCAATATCACTCAAATAAGGATGTTCATGGCTCGATTTATCATTCGGCATATTCGATTTAATGAATGTAGCTGCTTTAATAACTCTGTACATACTCGACCCTGGCTGGTATGAATCTTTCCCCCAAAGCGGCGGATACTCATACGTTATCTTCGAAGCCAGTAACTTTCCTTCACCGTTCATGCCATGGCAACGAGCGCAGCTATTTTCATAAATCACTTTTCCTTTTGCAGGAGAAAGCGCAAAATCAGGAAGCTTAATCTCAATGCCATTGTCTCCTTCTACTCTTTGCTCAACCGGAACGTTTGTTCCAAGCCATTTAATGTAGCATTGTATCGCATTCAACTCTTTGGAATCAAGTGGTAAAGGAATTCCGTTGTGCGGGCGTTCCACACAATTATTGATTCTGTCAGCACAGGTAAGAATCATATTTTCACGGGCACGATATTGAGGGTATCGGCCATGGGTGCTCAAATAATTCAATCCGTAAGGTCGTGTTCCCGCATCCAAATGGCAATTGACACAGTTCATTTTGTTTCCCAGATAATGCCCGACGGTGCCTTCCGGACCAAGATAATAAGCTGTATTCACAATCAATTTACGGCCGTAGCGCACCATATCTCCAAACTCATCATCCGGAATGTCATTGGTATCGGGAGCATACCAAACCTGTTCCGATTCATCGGTTTCACTAACAGTTGGTGCCTTCGATGCATTTGTGCATTTAAAAAATGCAAAAGTGGTAAATGATAAAAGAAGTAAAATGTTCAGGCGTTTGAAATTCATAGAATGGAAAAAGAGCTTAATTTTAGCGAAAATACAAATTAATGAAAACGGCGTTCTACAAAAAAGTCCATTTAATTGCTTTATTTCTCATTTCTTCTTCATCCGTTTTCGCACAATATTTCCCAACTGCCGAAATTAAACTGAATTACAATACAGTGTGTTTTGAGTATCCTTTCAATAATAGTGCAGACAATTATGAATTGGTAATTTACGAAAATGATCCTGCCAACCAGCAAACCTACACTTCCGAAGCGAACAAGATCATTGTTCCTAACCTGATTTTTGGCGGATCATATTATTGGAAAGTACTTTCAAAAAAAGGGAACAAACTTGTTTCGGAATCACCGGTAACTCATTTTTCCATTCTCAGTCTTGACCGTTTTAACGACCTACGTTTTAACCGGGTCACACAGCTTAAAACCCTGCAATCAAAAGAATTCCTTATTTACGATTATGCGAAAGTTATGATCGATAGAAACACAGACATTACGTGGTTTTTACCTGAAACATTTGAAGGCATCCCGGTTGGAAAGGGCGTGCGTGATCTGAAGATGACTTCTGAAGGAACATTCCTTGCGCTTATTGACAGTATGGGGTACGAATTTGATATAAACGGGAAAGTATTGTGGAAAGCCCCCAACAGCGGCAGCATTTCCAAACAGAAAAATGAAGATTATCATCACGACATTCAAAAACTTTCTAATGGAAACTACATGCTTCTTGGAAATGAGCGTATTAAACACAAATTCAGTGGAGAAAAAGACTCAGTAACATTCGATTCCGGCTTTGTAGTGGAATACTCCCCCGACGGGAGAATTGTTTGGTCATGGCGCGCGCACGATTTCTTCACTCCCGAGCTTTTAAGTCAGCGTAAAAAAGAAGATGGAACTGTAAATGCTGCAACACACATGAATTCGTTTCAAATTGACGGCGACACGCTTTATGTTGGTTTCAGAGATGCTTCATGGATATTGAAAATCAACAGGAAAACAAAAAAAGTAGAAGAACTTTATGGTGGTCACGATTCAGGACTCCCCAACCATTTCGCGACTGAAACATTTCGTTTTCAGCACGATACCGAATTAATTCCGGGTAAGCGCGCAATCGGGATTATCAACAATGACTCAATTGCAGATACGGGGGTTGTAAGCAGTTTCCTGCTGTTTTCTTTAGGTGATGCTGAACACAAGAAAGGAGATTTACTTCTTCGTTTTCCATTCAATTATGACAACAGGACTAACGGTAAAAGTTTAAAACTTGGCAATGTAACCCCGATGAAAAACGGAAATTACCTCATCAATATGGGTGCAATGAATCGCGTAGTAGAAATTCAGCCGAATAAAACTATTGTTTGGGATTTTTTCACTGAGAAATATGACTCAACAAAAAACATCTGGAAACATTTCCAGCAGTACCGGGTTTCAACAACTACTTCGCTCTATCCGAACGAATTTTCTGTCAAACTGAGTCCAAAACAAAACATTTCCCTGACTCAAAAAGGAGAAATGACTATCTACAATGTTGGATCACTCAATTTTGCCTATTCCGTTTCAGTAATAACCAATTCGGGAAAGAGTATCAAATTATCGGAAACACCGGTTATTCCATCAGAAAAACATGCCAGCGTTTCGTTCGAAATCCCACCTAACACGGATGCAAAATCAATTGAAATTCAAGCTATTGGCTCCAACAAAAAGATGCATATTCCGGTTCTTCGAAAATAAAATTGTATCTACCCGACTTTATCAAAGGAAGCTTTCAAACTAAGGTCCAGGCTTTTGTAACTGTGTGTTAATGCACCGACAGAAATGTAGTCAACACCAGTTTCAGCGTAGCTTCTGAGTGTTTCAATAGTAATACCACCGGATGCTTCTGTTTCAAAGCGCCCGTCAATTAGAGCAATTGCTTTTTTGAGGTTTTCAACAGAAAAATTATCCAGCATAATCCGGTCAATTCCCCCTTGTTCCAGCGCTTCTGTCAACTCATCAAAATTCCGGATCTCTATTTCAATTTTCAGATCAAGATTATTCACTTTCAGATATTGCGCGGTGCTTTGAATGGCTTCCTTCACTCCTCCTGCAAAATCAATGTGATTGTCTTTCAGCATGATCATGTCATAAAGTGCAAAACGATGATTGTGCCCGCCGCCGATTCTGACAGCCCATTTTTCAAGAAAACGAATTCCGGGCGTTGTTTTTCGGGTATCTAGCAGTTTAGCGGAAGTTCCGGCAATACAGTCGGTATATGCTTTGGTCAGTGTAGCAATTCCCGACATACGCTGCATACAATTGAGAATTAATCGCTCAGCCGAAAGTATTGAACGTGCAGAACCTTCCAGCTCAAACGCAATTTGTCCTTTTTCGACAATTGAACCATCTTCAATTTTAGGATGAAAAACAAGTGGCGGGTCAATTAACTGGCAAATGCGTTTCGCCACATCAACACCGGCAAGAACACCATTATCTTTTACCAGCAATTTGGCTTTACCTGTGGCATTTTCCGGAATACAAGCCAGGGCTGAATGGTCTCCGCTGCCAATATCTTCGCGAAGGGCGTTAAGGATTATCTCGTCAATCATACTGCAAAATTAGCTGATTTGACGAACAATGAATCTACTAAGCTTTTATTATGCTGATATTCTCTATTTCGTATTCCGAACCGTTCTTAGTCCACTTAATAGTAACACGAAAGCTTTCTGCCTTGGAAACGTACGTTCCGGTAGCGTTCGCCCCATCTGCCGTAGATCCTTTAAAAGAGAATTTAAATGATGTAGCCGGTTTTTTAGCGAAAAAATCTTTTAAGATTTGAGTAGCCTGGGATTTAGCATAAACACCTTCTTTATCCGGTACTTTCAGGTATAACTTATCAGACGCGTAATTAACAACCTTAGCGGCATCACCGTTAGCAAAGGCAGCTTCAACTGAAGCGTAAGGCACATCACCTGAGTGAACAAACTGCATCAACAAACCGCAAATAAAAGCATAAAAAACTGCCATCTTTCTTCTTGTTTATATTATTCGTCAAATAGTTGACGTTGCCTCTCAGCAAAGATAATGCCTAATTTTTTGTTAATTTTAATCTCTCTTAAATTCTTACAGAAAAGAGAGAACAAGTAACGAATCTAAGTGAAAATGCGCAATACATCTGCAAAATTCTGGAAACAACCTGTTTTTTTTCTGGTCGTGGCTGGAATCCTATTTGCATTTGCCGTCCATTTTCTGGAAATTCGAACAATACCTCTTTCCGGAAATCTGCATGAAACCGCCGATGACGCATCTTATATCAGACCTGCAGAGAATTTAGCCAAAACCGGAACCTGGAAAGACAATACAATTGGTCCAAGCAGCTATGTGCAGCGTCCGCCATTTGTAGGAATCATCCATTTGCTCGGAATTTGGATTTTCAATGATCATTCTTCCCGGTTTATTTTCATTGCTGCCTTATTGTTTCATGGAATCGCAATTTCTTCACTCTACAAACTACTTTCTGCACAAACGAGCCGAAAATGGTCACTTATTTTCACTTCCATTTTTATAATGACTCCTTGCTTTTGGGGCTTTTTGAGTTATTCAATCAGTGAGGCATTTGTAGTTTCTTTTCTTGTTATCGCAGCACAAATTGCTCTGAGTAAATCTCCCGATTCCTTTTACAAATTTGTGCTTACGCTTTGTTTGCTCTACTTCCTCCGGCCAGTTTTACTCTTAATCTTCTTACCGCTTTTCATTTTTTCGGTCAGAGACTATTTCCAGAAAAAACACTATCAAAATCTCCTTTCATCAGAAAGCATTATGTTGAAATCGTTCGTATTCCTTACTCTTGGGACGGTTTTCTTCTGGGAAATACGCAAATTCGGTTACACAAAATCCTTTTCACCACATCCGATTTATCACTCAGGGAATCAAACGATTTTTCGGCCGCCACACGAAAAATTAACCGAGTTATTCAAGATATGGGAATTTCAACCGGAAACTTTTCATGCGATAACAGGAAAAAGCTGGATCTATTCAAAGGAAAATCTGCTTGAAATTGAGGATTATATTGAAAGTCGATCCGCACCAATAAAAGCAGAGGAGTTATTAGCAATTCTTGATCAATTCACCTTTCTACAGAAAAAGGATTACACGCTCCAACGAGTAACAGCAAGAGAATATGATGAGTTTCACTTTTGTCTTTCACTTGAAAAACTCATTTCAAAAACCAGGAAAGAAAACAAAATGCAATACTGGTTTTCAACACCTATGCACAGTGCAAAAGAGAATCTTTTCAAAAGCCATTTGAATCTGACAATTTTCCAGGAAACTTTCAGAGGAAACATGTTTATTGAAACAATTCGTTACGGTACATTGTTTTTGATCCTTACTGGCTATTTATCACTTTTACTGATTCTTTTCTTTGGCAGAAATCGTCTGACTTTTCTCTTTTCATTGGGTTCTTTGCTGTATTTTCTATTTCTGATTGAGTATCAGCGTATGAATGAAGACCGGTATTTCCTTCCGCTTGTTGTTACGGGGCTCATTTCTACTGCGATATTAACATTCCGTATTTCAGAACACTTCAAGAAAACAGCAAACTAAACCTTTGGTTTCCTTATCTTCGTTAGATGCAAATAACATTGATGTGCATTGGAAAGTCTGTAAAAGGTTTTTTGGAAGATGGCGAGAAACATTATCTCGACAAGCTGAAGCATTACATCAATTTTAAAATTGAAATGTATCCCGATGTTAAACAGACCAGGCAAACGTCGGAAGAAGAAATAAAGAAAAAGGAAGGCGAATTGTTTCTTTCGAAACTTTCCGGTTCCGACACCGTCATTCTACTGGATGAACGAGGCAGGCAGTATTCTTCCTTAGATTTCTCGGAATTTCTGCAGGGCTACATGAACCGGGGCTTGAAAAATCTTGTTTTCATAGTTGGCGGCCCGTATGGTTTCAGCGACGAAATGTATAAACGCGGAAATGGCCAGATTTCACTCTCTAAAATGACTCTGACTCATCAGATGATCCGATTATTTTTTATTGAACAAGTCTATAGAGGAATGACTATTCTGAAAAACGAACCTTATCATCACCAGTAATTATGGGGTTTGAGTTTTTCGGCATAATTGATATTGTTTCATTCTTCGGATGGCTGCTTATATTCTGTGCTATTGCATTTTTCTCCTATCAAAACAACCGGGATAAACCTGAATTTAAATACTTTCTGCCGAATTTTTATTATAAAATACTACTTGGTCTGGGCTTCGGTCTTGTTTATATACTGTACTATGAAAGACATGGCGACACGGTGTTTTATTGGGATGGGGCAAGAAAACTGAACGCGCTATTATTTGATAATCCTCAGGCATATTTTCATGAGCTTTTTAATACTCCTAATGAAAATGTTGTTCCTAACTACTTCAAGAATGTCGGGTATCCGCCACACTGGATTTACAGAGAGCCCAATTCATGGTTCGTATGTAAAGTGGCCAACTTTTTATCATTCTTTGCCTTTGGCAGTTATCTGACATTAAATTTATTCTTCAGTGTTATATCATCCTGGTTCGCATGGAGATTCTTCCGATATATCAACAAAATTCTAGATATAGAAACGAAATACCTGGCAATTGCCTGCTTATTTGTTCCTTCGGTTGCTTTTTGGTGCAGTGGATTAATTAAAGACACGGTTGCCCTCGCGGCTATATTTTCATTGATCATGAGTTTTTTCAAATTGATCCGAAAAGATTATAAAACCCTTTTTGGCATAATATTACAGATTGTAATTGCCAGTTACTTCCTCTATTCCATTCGTCCGTTCCTGATTTTGGCAACATACATTCCACTTTTCGTAGTGTTAATCCTTAAATGGAATAAAGATCAACCATTCATTGTTAAATATCTCACTCGTAGTTTTGGAATTTCCGTTGTACTAATAGCAATAGCATTCTATTTCAGGAGTGATGATGTTCTGGGCGAATATTCTGCAAATTCGGTATTTAAAACTGCCGAAGTAATCCAAAAAGATCTTATGAACAATGAAGGATATACTGGAAAACGATATGATTTAGGCCTTACCGACTTCAGTGGTGCAAACCTTTTTAGGGCTATCCCTGCAGCCATTAATGTAAGTTTGTTCAGACCGTATATTTGGGAAGCAGATAGCCTCTTTATGCTACTAAACGGTTTAGAAAATTTGATTATTCTATATTTAACAATTCGCATTTTCTGGACAAGCAGAAAAGATGGAACGCTCTTAAGAATTCTAAAAAGCGAATTTTTCCTATTTGCATTGCTATTCGTTATTCTACTTGGCTTTTTTGTAGGCTTAACCTCGGGATTATTTGGTACTTTGGTTCGATTAAAAACTCCGATCATGCCATTTTTTATTATTTTGGTCTGCTATAAGTTTATTGATCCCAAAAAGGCTTTATCTAAACAATTAGACTTAGAAACCAAGACATAAGTTGGTTCACAATTATAAAATGGAATACGAAATAAAACCAAAAAGCAAATTTACGTTTGGATTAAAAGAACTATGGGAATTTAGAGAACTTCTTTATTTCTTTACTTGGCGTGATATTAAAGTGAAGTATAAACAAACCGTTTTTGGTGTTCTATGGGCAATTTTGCAGCCACTGGTAATGATGTTTGTATTCACATCTTTACTAGGCAAAAGCATTGCACAATCTACTGATTTAAGGGTTCCCTATCCTATTTTTGCTTTGTCCGGGTTACTTGTGTGGGGAATCTTTAGTAATGGAGTAACCAATTCGGCAAACTCCATGGTGAATAACGCCAATATTATAAAGAAAATTTATTTTCCGCGATTGATTATCCCAATCTCAGCAATTATAGGTGCATGCTTCGATTTTTTAATGGCACTACTTATCTTTTTCGTCTTTGTGTTTATTTTTAAAGTCGATCTAAGTATTAAAGCTATCCTATATATTCCTCTCGCCTTGATACTTGCCGCAATTGCCTCTACTTCAGTAGGCTTAACACTTGCAGCATTAAATGTTAAGTACCGCGATATTCGTTACGTGATTCCATTTCTGATTCAAGCCTTGCTGTTTATGACACCTGTCTTTTATCCTGTGTCTATCACCTCCAATTATTGGATGCAGTTCTTGTTAAAAATTAATCCTATAGCCGGATCGATAGAAATCTTCCGAGGATCATTTTCAAATTATCCGGTTGACTGGAATACTGTTGTACTCAGCAGCATTTCATGTTTTGTGTTTTTAATCCTTGGCGTGTACATTTTTAGAAAAACGGAAGCCTTCTTTGCAGATCTAGCGTAATGAGTAAGTACATTCTTGAAATCAATAAAGTTTCGAAACTCTATAATATCCATGGACTGAAGGAAAACAATCAGTCGTTTAGAGAGTCTGTGATTAATACTTTCAAAAGAACAACAAAAGAGCATTTTTGGGCGTTAAAAGACTTTTCACTAAACGTTGAACAAGGAGATTCTATTGGAATAATTGGAAAAAACGGAGCCGGTAAATCAACTTTGTTGAAAATACTTTCCAGAATAACCCCACCAACATCGGGGAACATTATTTCTCGTGGCAGAATAGCCAGTTTACTGGAAGTTGGAACAGGATTTCACGGTGAATTGACAGGAAGAGAAAATGTTTTCATGAATGGGTCTATACTGGGAATGAAAAAAACTGAAATTAGCCAGAATTTTGATGCTATTGTTGACTTTTCCGGAGTAGAGAAATTTATTGACACACCTTTGAAACATTATTCAAGCGGTATGCAACTAAGATTGGCATTTGCCGTAGCCGCGTTTCTGGAAAACGAAATACTTATTATCGATGAAGTTTTAGCCGTTGGTGATTCTGAATTTCAAAAGAAGTGTATGGGAAAAATGAAAGATGTAGCTAACAGCGGCCGAACGGTTCTTTTCGTAAGTCATCATTTAGGTTCAGTAAAAAACTTGTGCAATAAAGGGGTTGTTCTGAATCACGGACAGCAACTTTTTGAAGGTAATACTATTGACGCTATTTCTTTTTACCAGACATTACATACCCGTGCAGGAGATTATCATAACGAGCATTCCGATTCACCCGTCTACATTAAAACTGCTGGTATTGTTAATGAATCAACCGACTTCACATCCGATGAAGTAATTACAACAGAATTTATTACTGAATGGAACGAGAAAAGTCTGGCTGGTGTTTCTTTACTTATTCGAATAAAAAATGCTGAAGAAACCGTAATTTGCTCAAGTGAAACTCATATTTCATCAAACCAAACCAAAGTTGTCTGCACATTCGATGCACAACAGTTAATAAAAGGCCGATATATTTTACAGGTAATTCTTTACAAACCTGCTATTGCACAATTTGATAATATTGAAACTTGTCTCGAATTCAGTATTTTGAATAATATTGAGAAATATTCTCATCTGGAGACTTTTGATCTCGGGAGTATGTATCTAAATGCAGAATGGTCATGACTTTAATTCGACGGGTATTTAATAAAATGATACGCTTACTAAGTCCGAAAAAAACTTCCCCGGCAATCAATGCGTTTTATACAAAAGATTATTTTGCTAACAAACCATACTCAATTGGCGAATACACCTATGGCAAGCCCACAGTCCTTTATGAAAATTCAGATGCACATCTGATAATCGGCAAATATTGTTCGATTGCGGCCAATGTCACTATTTTCTTAGGTGGAAACCATCGCGTTGACTGGATAAGTACCTATCCGTTTAATGACCTTCCTGAAATTTACCCCGAAGCTCGGAGTATTACTGGTCATCCAGCCACAAAAGGCGATGTTATTATCGAAAACGATGTGTGGATTGGTTATGGCGTAACTATTTTATCTGGCGTACGAATTCAAACCGGTGCTGTAGTTGGCGCAGGATCTGTTGTGACCAGGAATATCGGACCTTATGAAATTTGGGCTGGAAACCCATGCAGCTTCATAAAAAAGCGCTTTAACGACAATCAAATAAATCAGTTACTGGAATCAAAGTGGTGGGATTATTCTGATGCGGAAGTGAGAAAAATAATTGCTAAGCTTTGTAATCAATTAGAAAACGATGAAAAGATATTTTTATAGGCATAAACTAGGCAAGTTAATCGCTGAAGATTTGTTTTTTAAAAGAGCTACGCTTGAAACCAGTAAAGAATGTGCTAAGAAACCTTATCGCTATGATGTGATCAATTTATTAATCAATTCTCTTGATCGAAATACAACTTACCTGGAAATAGGTGTCCGGAATCCGGAACATAATTTCAACAAAGTGATCGCCAAGGTTAAATACAGCGTCGATCCGGGAATCGAATTCAAGGAAAATCCTGTCGATTTTCAGATGACAAGTGATGCTTTCTTCGCTTCTTTGAGAAACGGAAAACTACTTAACAAGGATATATTGTTCGATGTAATATTTATTGACGGTTTACATTTAGCGGAACAAGTGGAACGAGATATTATAAACTCTCTCGAGTTTATTGCTGAAGATGGCTACATTGTTTTGCACGACTGTAACCCGCCAACGGAATGGCATGCCCGTGAGACCTTTAACTTTCGAAATAGTCCAGCTCGGGGAACCTGGAATGGAACTACCTGGAAAGCTTTTGTGAAAGCCAAAGATCGGCAGGAAGTTTTCGCGTGTTGCGTGGATACTGACTTTGGAATTGGTGTGATTTCAAAAACACACACACTTGGCGATCAAAAAGCAGTCCCTAATCCATTTTATGAATTTCACACCTTTGAAGAAAATCGCGTCGACTCTTTGAATTTAGTTTCATTTGAAACTTTTAACTCACTGATTAAATGCAGATAAGTGTAGCATTATGTACGTTCAATGGTGAGTTATTCATAGAAGAGCAGCTCAAAAGTATTTTGCAACAAAGCGTTCACGTTGATGAAATTATCATATGCGACGATAACAGTACTGATAAAACAGTTGAACTAATAAAAGCTTTCGGGTATAAACATGAAAGAATAAAATTATTTGTCAACCAATCTAATCTTGGTATATCAAAAAATTTTTATCAGGCGATTCGTAAAAGTAAGGGTGATTGTGTTTTTCTCTCGGATCAGGACGATATTTGGCATCCGGACAAAGTACAAATCATGGTTGAACACATGCTGCATTCCTCAGCGAAAGTCGTATTTTCAGATGCCGAATTAGTCAATCAGAATAATGTTTCACTGAACAAAAAAATGTTCGACATAACAGGTTTCAATAAAACAAAAAAATTCCTAAACTCGGCAAACGGAAGAGTTTTGGTCTTTTTCGAAAACCGGATTGTTCCTGGTGCTACCATGCTTATCGATAAAGAATATTTTACTAACCAAATTTGTCTTCCGGACGATGAATTCGTTCTGCACGACGGATGGATTGCGAGTTATGCCGCTATTGACAATAAAATTAGTTTTGTTGACAAACCCTTAATCAGGTACAGACAGCATTCAGGTAATATTATTGGTGCTATTCAAAACACGAATGCAGCAACAATGTCATTAAACATGATCTGTACGAAGAATATTGCCACTATAAAACACTTCATGAAGAATGCTGGAAATATTGATTTCAAGGATAAAAATGTTCTGATAAAACACTTATATCTCTTAGAAAGGCTCAAAAAAAAGGACAAGCATTTCCTGTCAAGGCTTTCGGCATTCTCCTTTTCTTATCTTTGGAATAGAGTAAATGAATTTTATACGATCCGTCTTTTCATTGGAACGTGGAAGAACTACATAATTGGAAAGCAATAGGGGTCTAAAATAAAACCTCGTTACACATACTTCAACATTGAACTGGAACAAAAATGCTTAATAATAAATCCATATTAATCACCGGTGGAACAGGTTCACTTGGAAAAGCACTGGTAAAAACCATTTTGGAGCGTTG
>CAMLIF010000065.1 GCA_946479985.1 uncultured Flavobacteriales bacterium | reverse complement strand
ACAAAACCCCAAAATAGATTTCAAAAACACCTTTGAATGGATCATCTTCGATAAGGCAGAAAACAACTTTCAATCAGAAAATGCAAAGGTATTCCTTTCAAACTTAAATACAATTGATCCAAAAGCTGCCAACGACAAAATGGTCAATTTTATATTGACGGAGCTGGAAACATCGAAACAAACAAAAAATTTCAACGATTGTGAAAAGGCAATCAGATTGTTATACCCTTTGTTAGTGGAACTCAACGTTATTAACCTTCCGGAACTGGAAGACCTTGTAACGCAATTAAAAAATGAATCGGAGTCTGCCTGGTAGCTTATTGCCCGTCCATTTTTTTGAAACTATAGAAAAGGGCATCAATAACTTCAGCCATACGCGAAATATCGAGGGTTGAAAGCGTATCTGATTTTTCGTGGTAATTCTTATTTCTGTAGAAAGCCGTATCTGTGATCATACAGGAAGAAACACCCAGATTCCAATAATTCTGATGATCAGAAAAATCTATTCCGGGTAAATTTTTCGGAGCCTGGAAACTTTTCACATCAATGCTTGATGATTTTGGATTTCCTTTCTTCATACCGCGTAAAACAGATTTTCCGAATTTACCTCTATTCATCTTGTTTACCACAGTGATGTAATTTCCTTTTCTTCCGTAGAACAGTCCCAAAATTCCCAGCGGGTATTGCTGAGACTTTTTTTCATCAGAAAAATATCCGATCATTTCAAGTGCGATCATCCCTTCCGGCTTCAAACCACGCTCAGCAAGAGATTTTGCATGGACAGCGCTTCCCATGTTCTCTGTTCTGAAATAAGGCGGCTCCTCAAGCGTATAAGCCACCAACTCCAATCTGTGTGCGGTTTTGATCGTATCCATTAAACGGGCAAACTCCAGTAGTCCCGCAATCCCTGATGCATTATCATCTGCGCCTTCCTGCACACCGCAAACATCATAATGAGCTCCTATCACGTACGTTTTCGTTTCAGCAGGATTATTTACAGCAATTACATTCCGGTACATTCTCTCGCCTATCAGATAGGTTTGATAGAAAACGGTATCCGCATATTTTTCAAACTCTTTTTTAATATACGCAGCAGTTCGATCCAGTTGATCTACGTTGAGGTAATTTCTCGGTTTGGGAGTTTGTGTGATTCCCTTCAATAAATCTGCAATGTTAGCTGTATCGGCTTTTTGAGAATAAGCAAATGATAGGTAGAAATTGAGAATAAAAAAACCGAGGAATGAACTAGCGTATTTTAAAATCGACATGGTAATGGTCATCGTGTAAATTATCAATCAAAGGTGTCAATTTTAAAGCGAAATAAACTCCTGTTTCTTTTAATTTTTTCCCGTTCGGTGTGGCGAACAAATTGTCTTTCAATGATATATTAAGAATGATTTTATCTATTTCCAGACCATTTGCTTTTGCTTCTTCCTGAAGGATCAGTAAATGTAAGGCCATGGTATTGAAATCAATCTGGTAGTTTTTATCGGCTTTGTAAACACCGTTGTCGTCAAATTCCATGAAATAATGGTCCACACCAAGATCATTCAGATCAGAACTTATTTCCCCGTTTTTAAGTATCGGAACCATGAAATCAACGCTCAACCCGTTTTGATGCGTTTGATGCGGAAACAACTTCCCTCCATGTTCATTTGAACACTCCATCAGCCCGAAAAAGGTTTTGGAACAGCTTTGCAGCGAGTCGTAAGTCTGTAAAATGGTTGATTTAACACGATTGTTCACAAAAGCACGCCGACTCAAATAACTGGTTGTATCGAAATATCGAAAATTATCTCCTTCGAACGGCATGATCGTTCCGTTCACAAGCGAACCATCAGAAACAGTTCCTTTGGAGGTACTCATGGGATCTTTCTTATACCGTTCATATAATTCTTCAATTGCAGAAGGAGTAACTTCAATGGAATCTCCAAGTTGAGAAAGATTTTCCTTTAATTCAGATTCTGTTTTGGCCGGTTGTGCATTGCAGGAAGCAATTAGCAGAAAGATTGGAAGGCAGTATAGGTATTTTGTCATTCGAGTTTTTTGACGGCGGTTCAGCAAATATTGAGCCAGTCGGGGCGAGAAACTGAATCAGTTGGGTGAAATTTTTTTCGCCCAACAAAAAACCGCTGACTCTTTTCGAATCAGCGGTTCCAATATTATTTTGAACGTTACGCTTATTGAGCGACGAAACGTCTTTTCTCTTTAATACGAGCAGCCTTACCGGTTAATCCACGGAAGTAGAAGATACGAGCACGACGAACAGCACCATGTTTGTTCACTACGATGTTCTCAATGAACGGTGATGAAATTGGGAAGATACGCTCAACTCCAACGTTACCTGACATTTTACGAACTGTAAATGTTTCGGTAGCTCCTGAACCACGACGTTGCAAAACAACCCCTTGGTACTGCTGAGTACGCTCTTTATTACCCTCTTTAATTTTATATGATACAGTAACAGTATCTCCTGCTCCGAAAGCTGGAAACTCTTTTACTTCTACTAATTCTTTCTGAAGTTCTCTGATAACGTCCATGACTCTTAATTTCTTTCTATTGCCCTAAATCGGGGTGCAATATTAGCTATTTTTTATTTAATCTTCAGCAAAAGTATCAGTTTTTTTTCATGAAATAAAATAATATCCGTTGTTTCGTAGAAATTTCTACTTTCGGATACCGTTTTAAGTTTCAATTTTATGGAAATAATAGGCAGAAAAGACGTGGTTTCATTCCCAACATTTCAATTAAATGAAGTACCGGTTAAAATTGATTCAGGTGCATATTCATCAAGTATTCATTGCTCTTCTATTCGATTGGTGACTGAAATTACTCCGGTTCTTGAAGTCGTTTTCCTTGACGAGGCCACTCCGGGTTATACGGGAGCAAAAATGCTGTTCACTGATTTCAGTAAAAAAATCGTTAAAAGCTCTAACGGATTAGCACAAGAACGTTTTTTTGTAAAAGGTGAAATAAACTTGTTTGGTAAATGCTACGAAACCGTATTTTCGCTAACTGAACGATCCGGATTAAAAAACCCTGTTTTGTTAGGAAGAAGAGTTCTCAACAAACGTTTCCTGATCGACACTTCGAAAGTGAATCTTTCAAAAAAAATGACAAACGCATTATAACATTAATATGTTGAAAATTGGAATTCTTTCCCGAAACGCTAATCTCTATTCTACCAGAAGATTAGTTGAGGCAGCGGTTCATCGCGGACATGAGGCTCACGTTATAGATCACCTGAGCTGCAACATTGAAATTGAACAGAACGGCCCCTCTCTTTATTACAAAGACAATTACTTAACGGGATTCGATGCCGTTATTCCAAGAATCGGAGCTTCGGTTACGTTTTACGGAACAGCGGTTGTGCGCCAGTTTGAGATGATGAAAGTATTTACTGCCGTCGGATCAAGAGGAATTGTCCATTCAAGAGATAAATTACGCTGTTTGCAGGTACTTTCAAAAGAAGGAATTGGTCTTCCGAAAACCGTTTTCACCAACTATTCACGAAATGTGGAACACGTTGTGGCTTCTGCAGGCGGAGCTCCCGTTGTTTTGAAACTTTTGGAAGGAACGCAGGGATTGGGCGTGGTTTTGGCAGAAAATCAAAATGCAGCACAATCGGTTTTAGAAGCCTTTAACGGATTGAAAGCCCGCGTAATTGTACAGGAATTTATTAAGGAAGCCGGAGGAGCAGATATTCGCGCCTTTGTGGTTGACGGAGAAGTGGTTGGCGCCATGAAACGACAAGGAAAAGAAGGCGAATTCAGAAGCAACCTTCACCGTGGCGGAACCGCAATGCACCTGGAATTAAGCCCGGAAGAGAAAGAAACAGCCATTAAAGCTGCCGAAGCAGTTGGATTGGGAATTGCTGGCGTTGACCTGCTGCAATCATCGCGCGGGCCGCTGGTCCTGGAAGTAAATTCATCTCCCGGACTGGAAGGTATTGAACGCGCAACAGGTGTCGACATTGCTGGAAAGATCATTGCTTACATTGAAAAAAACTTAGTTAAATAATCATGAAACGATTTAGCATTTTAGGAAGGGAAATTAATCCGGGCGAAAGTGTGGAATTGAGCATGAATGTTGCCAAATTGCATACCCATACTCCTATCCAGGTTCCGGTTTTAGTTGAACGCGCTAAGAAAGAAGGCCCGGTATTGCTGCTTATGGCCGGAATGCACGGTGATGAAATTAACGGAATGGAAATCGTTCGCAGGGTTATCCGCAAAAAATGGCATAAACCCAACGCAGGAACTATAATTTGTTTACCCGTTTTCAATATTTTCGGTTATCTCAACATCAAGCGTGAATTACCCGATGGACGTGATTTGAATAGAAGTTTCCCCGGAACAAAAAATGGTTCGCTTGCAAGTCAGTTTGCTTACCAGTTCATGAAAGAGATTGCTCCTAAAGTGGATGTTGTGATCGATTTTCATACCGGCTCCGCACAACGGTCGAATATTGCTCAAATCCGCTGCGTTCTTTCAGATGCCGAAAGTGTTGAACTGGCTCACGTTTTTGATCCGCCCTATATTGTTCACTCAAACTTCATATCGAAATCGGTGCGCGAAGCAATGCACAAAATGGGAAAGAAAATTTTGTTGTTTGAAGGCGGAAAAACCAATTCAATCGACGAAGTAGTTGTAGAAGAAGGATTATTAGGAGTTCAACGCGTGCTAAATCACTATGGTATGCGCTCTTTTAAGATAGAAGATAACGAACGAATTCCAACAGTCATTACCTCATCCAGATGGCTGCGTGCTGCCAATGCGGGAGTTCTGCGCGTTACAGTTGGAAACGGTGATTCCGTTGAAAAAGGAGATATTCTCGGACTCATCTGTGATCCGTTCGGGAACGAAGAAAAGAAAATCAAATCGCCTTCTACAGGATATATTATTTGTGTAAACGAAGCACCTTTGGTCAATAAAGGAGATGCCGTTTTTCACATCGGAAAAGTTGGAAAATAGATGAAAACAGGTGGAACACAAGGTTATTATGCAATTGGAGTTTTCAATCCGAAAACCGATCACAACATCGGAACTTTGTGGCGAAGCGCCTACATTTTAGGTGCATCCTATATTTTCACGGTGGGAAAGCGTTACAAGAAACAGACTTCTGACGTAACCAGAACCTGGGCGCGCATTCCTTATTTCCACTACGACACACTCGAAGATCTTACAAACAACATTCCTTACGACTGCTTCCTGATTGGTATTGAATTAACCAACGATGCGCAATTCTTACATGAATTTGAACATCCGAAACGGGCAATCTATTTGCTTGGTTCAGAAGATCAGGGCTTACCTGAAACGGTTTTGAAGCGTTGCAATAAAGTAGTAAAACTACCCGGAAACTCATCGTTGAACGTAGCTGTAACCGGAAGTATAGTCTGTCACGACAGAGCTGCGAAAGTTCCTGCAGAACTTCCACCGAATCATAGAGAATAACAAAATTCTCATATTCCACCCAACCATTAGATTTGATTCAACGTTTTAGAACAACAACAACAACAACACTAAAACGTATGAAAGCACCGCTATTTTTAATACTCTTTGTTTCGTGTTCGCTATCAGCACAAACAGTTTCAGTAGACAATTCTTTCGGAATTGGCGGAATTGCTGTAGTGCCTTATACTTCTGAGATCAATAAAACAGTGATTACTCCGGACGGAGAAATTATCAGCGCCGGGTATTCCATTGAACCCAACAGTTCAGGCGCGTACCATCTTACACTAACAAAACATCATGCCGACGGCTCAATTAACAACACTTTCGGGACAAACGGAATCATTGAACACCATATCAATTTTGCCAGTCAGCCTTTTGATATTGCATTGCTGGAAGACGGAAAAATTCTTGTAGCGGGGTCCGTTTATCTTGGTCCGACTCAAAGCGGGCCGGGCGAAACACAGGCATTTGTTTCACGCTGTAAGCCCAATGGCGAATTAGATTCAACTTTTGCGACTGACGGAACATTCACATTGAATATCAGCGATGGTCATTTCACCAATCTTTTCGTTGAGGACGACAATACCATCTTACTTTCGGGAAACATTTTCAACGGTGCAATTCTCTATAAACTGAATGCCAACGGAACTGCAAATGCATCTTTCGGAACAGGCGGAATGAAACAACTTTCAGCTCCCGGCTACATTTTTATTAATTTCTCCACAATTAAATTACAGGATGGAAACTTGTTGTCGGTTGGTTTAGACGGAACTGATGTTGACAATACCAAACTAGCTTGTCAGAAATTAGATGCTGCCGGAAATCGGGTTCCGGGTTTCGGTGAAAACGGCCGGTTTATCTATGATTCTTATTCCAACTTGCCGGCAATCACTGAATTGTTTTCGCATGCAGTTGAACGCTCAGATGGTAAGATTGTGTTATCGGGAAGTGTTTTACAACGCACGCTGGCACTACTGAATCCGGATGGCACACTTGATGATGCTTTTGGAACCGGTGGTTTTGTACTCCACGATTATCCGAACAGCGATTTAATGCTCCAGGAAGACAATAAAATTCTCCTGGGCGGAAATGTTGAGATCTGGGATTATAACTACGGAATTTCCATCACACGATTTACTGAAGACGGCGATCCCGATCCGTCTTTTAATTTTTCAGGAAGTTATGATTTGGATATTTCCGAAGAAAACGATTATCTGCAAACCTTCAGATTCATGGACGAAACACATATACTCGTAGGTGGGTCGTCGCGCATAAACAATGGAGATGCAGATTTCCTGCTTGCAAAACTCGATATCTCCGAAACATTATCATTGGAAGAAACAGCAGAATCTGAATTTTTGATCTATCCGAATCCTGTAAAAAACACATTGTTCTTTGACGGCATTTTACCGGAAAAAGTTTCTATTCTAAACACACAGGGGCAGGTTCTTAAGGAAATCATTTACAGCAATGAAAATGGGATCGATTTGAACGACCTGGCCGCAGGAAGTTATCTTGTTACATTTGAAAATAAGCTGGTGAGCTATTCAAAAGCATTCGTGAAATTTTAGGGGTGTCGATTCTTTTTCCTAATTTTAATTGTTGCTGGAAACAAATTCAGCGTTCACGTAAAAACGGAATCCGACATGATGTTTAAAATAAATTCACTTCTTATTGCCCTCTTTGTTCTTTCTGTTAACAGTCTGAATGCTCAGGTTGAAGCAGGTTTAGGCCTTGCAACTGTGAAATTCAAAGAAAACGATGTCTTAAATTTCTACGCTGAAAAAGAAGGCACAGAAGTTCTGAAGACCATTGAATTTACAACTGACCAAACATCAAAAAAAGTGACCATTAAAGGTTATCAACTGGTTGAAGAATGGCTAAAACCGGAAGAAGTTTCATTAGACAATTCGTATATCGCTTTCAGATGTATTTTTGTCAAAGAAGGATGGATAAAAGTGATGGTAAACGAAGAAGATAATTACTGGATTCAACGAACCGAATCTGTAGAATACAAAGACTGGCCTACTCTATTCGCTTCATCAGTTGGCGTTTCCCGATTGGCAGAATCTCCGCAAAAAGTCCGTGAGGCTGCTTCCGACAATGCTACAAATCTCAAATACGAGGGAACTGATTGCTTTGAAGTAAAATCGGTTAAAGGAGACTGGCTTGAAATTTCCGCTACAGGAAAATGCAATGGTACTTCAGGGGACAATAATTTAGAATCGGGTTGGATTCGCTGGAAAAAGGCAAACAGAATTCAGGTTCAGTACTATTTGCGTTAAGAAAGAAAATTATTATTTCTATTTAACAAAACAGTCACATTCAGTTTCGGCAGTTTCAACAAGCCGTGGTTTTAATTTTCCCCAGGTGGTAATAATCCCGTTTTCTATTTTCGTAAGTGTTAACAATAAATCTCCTGATTTCAGATCCTCATCCGTTCCGTATGGCGGCTCACTTAATGAAATTGAAATTTTCTCGTCGTTCCCGCTTACAATTCCCGTTAGAATAATATCCGTTTGTTGTCCATGAATGAAAAGAGTTGCCTGTTCCATTCCTTTTCCAAAACCAATTGTTAATCTCCAATCCATTACCATATAATAATCTGCATTGGCTTTTACAGGATCTTCTTCGTAGTGATACGTTCCATGCCAGCTGCTAAGATCTTCCGGTTTATCCGGCGTTTCTGCAAAATTTCCTGCAAGAAATGGAAGCATGAGTGAAAAGATGATATAGAACATGGTTTCGAATGGATGTTTCCTCAAAAATAGTCGTTTTTCTCAAATGCAACGGGATGAATCTGTGTCTGTGTTTTAAATACAGTGGGATGAATCCCACTGTATCCGCTGTTGCGGATACAGCTTCGTTTGTGTACTTTTGCACTTCGAAATTCGAACTATGAGTAACGCAGAAGCAATAGAAAAACGCAGAACCTTTGGAATTATCTCGCATCCCGATGCCGGTAAAACTACCTTGACAGAGAAATTACTTCTTTTCGGTGGAGCAATTCAATCTGCGGGTGCTGTGAAAAACAACAAGATCAAGAAAACCGCTACTTCCGATTTCATGGAAATTGAGAAACAACGTGGAATCTCCGTTGCTACTTCTGTAATGGCGTTCGAATATTCCGGAAAACAAATCAACATTCTCGATACTCCGGGTCACAAGGATTTCGCGGAAGACACTTTTCGTACTTTAACCGCTGTTGACAGCGTTATTCTGGTAATCGACTGTGCAAATGGTGTTGAGGAACAAACAAAGCGCCTGATGGAGGTTTGCCGCATGCGTAAAACCCCGGTAATCATCTTCATTAACAAGATGGACCGTGAGGGTAAAGATCCTTTTGAGCTTTTGGATGAACTGGAATCAACGTTAGATATTAAAGTACGTCCGTTGGCGTGGCCAATTGGAATGGGCGATCGCTTCAAAGGCGTTTACAACCTTTTCGATAAGAATATCAACTTATTCGCCGCAAATAAAACAAAAATCTCAAAAGAAATTGTTTCGCTGTCTGATATCAATTCACCTGAATTGGATGAATTGGTTGGTGAAAAACCAGCGAATGAATTACGCGAAGAACTGGAAATAATTGATGGTGTTTACGATGAATTTAACAGAGACTCTTATTTGTCGGGCGATGTAGCTCCGGTTTTCTTTGGTTCGGCGGTTAATAATTTTGGTGTAAAAGAATTATTGGATACGTTCGTTCGAATTTCTCCTTCTCCACGTGGAAGAGATGCCGACAACAAACGTATTGAACCCTCAGACAAAAAATTCTCCGGATTCGTTTTCAAAATCCATGCAAATCTAGATCCAAAACACCGCGATAGAATTGCCTTTTTACGCATTGTTTCAGGGAAATTTGAGCGTAATACATTTTACAATCACGTTCGCTTAGATAAGAAATTGAAGTTCGCGAATCCGACATCGTTTATGGCGCAGGATAAAAGCGTTATCGATGAAGCATTTCCCGGAGATGTAATTGGATTATACGATACAGGAAACTTCAAAATCGGAGATACGCTCAACGAAGGCGAAAACTTCATGTTCAAAGGAATTCCGAGTTTCTCACCGGAATTGTTCCAGGAATTAGAAAACTTAGACCCAATGAAATCAAAGCAATTGGAAAAAGGTGTTTCGCAATTAATGGATGAAGGTGTTGCACAACTATTCGTTCAACAACCCGGAAACAGAAAAATTATCGGAACTGTCGGGCAACTGCAGTTTGAGGTTATTGCTTATCGTTTGGAACATGAGTACCAGGCAAAATGTCGTTTTGTTCCGCGTAACTATTTCAAAGCTTGTTGGATCACAACCGACAACGAAGAGCAGTTAGCCGATTTCAAACGCGCCAAAGGAAATTACCTCGCAAAAGATAAAGATGGGAACCTGGTGTTCTTAGCAGAGACTTCTTTCTTACTTCAGATGGCAGAAAAAGATTATCCGGATTTGACATTCCATACTACAAGTGAGTTTAAGCTGGAAAGAGTTTAGTACATGTCAAACTGGTTCTTTTAGCCACTAATGCACGAATAAATATATAATTGCTTTAGAATAAGGAGAATGTTCACTAATGAATTCTTCGCTAGCGAAGAATTTGAAAACATCTTTACGTTATTCGTGTATTCGTGGCATTAAAAAAATCACAGTACTATTCGTTTGTATTCCAACATGTCTTTATTGAAATTAACCAGTAGACCAAGCGGGAACTGAGAAACTGCCAAATAATTAATCACCTGAGCAAAATGACTCTTATTGAATTCGTTAACAGCTTTCGCTTCCAAAATAATGCAATCGAATAAAACAAAATCCGCATAGAATTTATGTGGCAAAATAATGTCTTTATAATGCACAACAAATTCTTGCTCTCTCGAAAACGGTATTTCTCGTTTTCCTAATTCATATTCAAGCGCTTCTTTGTATACAATTTCCGAAAAGCCATAACCTAAATTGTTATGTACTTCCATGCAACAACCAATGATTTCGTAGGCTTCTCTTTTAAGTATTAAGTCTTTCATTCTCTTTAATTTAGTGAAAAAGATGATTTAATAATACCTATGCAAGAAAAAAAACTGCATAAGACGAACGCCACGAATACACGAATTAATCATAATATATGGCTCTGGAAATATTGACAGATAATGATTGTCTTAAATTATTCGCTCGCGAATAATTCATTTGTGTAAATTCCAATTTAACAATCAGACTTAATATACATTCGTGCATTAGTGGCCTTAAGCTGAACTAGATCTCAGGAAAATCACTCAAAACCTCTGTCGGATGCTTACAATCGACCAAAATGTGCTGCAAGCCGTTGGTCATCCAGAAGAACTGCGCTTTGGTTTCCTTTACGTAATTGCTTGTTTGCAGAAAGGTTTTTTCGTCGATTGGAACGCTTGACGCTTTACATTCCACAATCAGTTTCGGGTTTCCGAAATCATCAACAACCACTAAATCACAGCGACGTTTCTGCGTATTAATAACAACCAAACGCTCCGAGGAGATTTTTCCGATAGGCACTTGTTTCTGATGAATCAAAAAATGAATGGTATGCTGCCGAACCCATTCTTCCGGAGTAAGCACCAAATGTTTCTTACGTATCTCGCACCAAACATGGAACAGATCGTTCTTCTTAGAAATTTTCAGATTCGCCTGGGGCAAATTCAGTGGCGGATACATTTCTGTGCTCATTAGTCACGCAAAGTTTTACCGTCCGAATAACAGATCACGGATTTATTCATGAGATGAACCATAACACCATGACCGTTCAAATCGAAATCTGTGTTTGTAATATTGGTGATATCTGTCAGTTTCCCATTATGGAATACAGAAACACCACCCAGCTGATTTCGAATGGCAATAACGTCGTTTTTCAATTTCCATTCCGACACGGCATAACCGGCAACCTGCGTTTTTACTCCGTTTACCTGTGTGTAAAGCGAATTGGATTCGTTCCAGATCACCACATCGTCATACGCGTCCCAGTCAGTGAAATAAGATGCAAGAATTTCCGATTTACCATTCTGGTATTTTTTAAGATTCCCCTGATTGTCTTCGTAAACAACAAAACCACGACCAACTTTTACTTTTTTAGCGTGCATTTCCTCCACATCTAAAAAAGCACCGTTCTCAAAAATGGCAAATGTTCTCGACTGCGGATCATTGAAAGCAACCATATCTGTTCCTGTAAAAAACTGAAATGCCTGGTTTCCGTTCCAAACACCCAATTCATAGATTTCTCCACGCCAGAAAACTTTGTACACATTTCCGTTATCCCGGAAAACAATTACGTTTTCGCCTAGCAAATCCGGCATATACATATCTGAAGTTTGCTGCATGAGTTGAATTACTTCGCCTTTATAAATAACATTCAATGTGTAAAACCGGGTATCCTGGTAAACAATCAATGAATCGCTCACCGCATATTCACCGCCAAATGAAGTGATATTGTGAGGTTTTCCATCTTCGTAATAATAAAGCAAGGTATTGATGTTCCAGGCAATCAGGTGATCTGAATGCTTGTACTGAACCATTTGATTCGTCAGTAATTTGGTTCCGAAACCATTGAATACTTTAAAATCTTTTTGCGAGTTTTTATAGACGATGAACTCGTCTCCCATTCCAACATCGCTTACTTCCTGATATTCGATCTGTCCGTAATTGCCGTTTACATAAGATTTGAAATACTGGTTAAAATCAGTGTAGCCGAAAAGTGTTTGTGCATAAGAACCTAATGGTAATAAGAAAAGTAACAGGGAAAATTTGCTCATAATTTGTTTCATCAGCCCTAAGTTAGTCAAAAAGCGTGCTAAAAAATGACTACTCACAAATTGCGAATAACTAATCCTGAAAATTAGTCATTCACTGAATTGTTAAAAAACCAAAAAGAATTAATCGTTAACAACTTGAAAAAGTACTCTAACAATGCTGTTTACCGTATTAACAAACCGATTTAGCAATATTCAATTAACAGGAATTGTGCGATCGAATCAAGACTTCCTGTTTCTAGCAGGAATTGACAAGAAACTTAATGATTTTGTTAGTATTTTCGGGAAAATTTTTCGAAAAACTAGATAAACCATGAAAAAAACGCTCTTACTTGCGTCGGTTTTAAGTGTTACGTCACTATTTGCACAAACTCAGGTAAAATATACTGAGTATGATTTGCCGAACGGCTTGCATGTGATTCTGCACGAAGAACACGCTACCCCTATCGTTGCAGTTTCTGTAATGTACCATGTAGGGTCTAAAAATGAAAACGCAGACCGTACAGGATTCGCGCATTTCTTCGAACATTTATTATTTGAAGGTTCCACAAATATCAAAAGGGGTGAATACTCTGAATTGGTTGAGAAAAACGGCGGTGCATTGAATGCAAACACTTCCCAGGACAGAACATATTATTATGAAATTCTTCCTTCGAACCAGTTGGAATTAGGTCTTTGGCTGGAAAGTGAGCGTTTATTGCATGCAAAAGTGGATCAAACAGGTGTTGAAACGCAACGTGAGGTGGTAAAAGAAGAGAAACGTCAGCGTATCGACAACCAGCCGTACGCTTCTTTTATGACGGAATTATTCAGTAAAGCATACACCAATCACCCGTACAACTGGCAGCCAATCGGAAGTATGGATCACCTGAATGCGGCGCAGGAAATTGATTACGTGAATTTCTACCGTACATTCTATGTTCCTTCTAACGCGGTTCTTTCTATTGCGGGAGATATCAATATTGAACAAACGAAAAAATGGATCGATAAATATTTTGCTTCTATGCCGAAAGGTGAAGCGATCAATCTTTACCGCGATTTTGAAAACCTGAATGATGCTGATTTTCTGAAAAAATATTCAGTTGCGAAAACAGCTTTCAATACAGCAGACTTTAACAATCCGAAGGATGCTAAAGCAAAAGAACTATTGAAAAAATATACTGCAACGGCAAATGCAATTCCGCGTCCGAAACCAACTTTTGAACCAATCAACGGCGTTTTGACAGACACAGTTTATGACAACATTCAACTTCCTGCTATTTTCTACGGTTACAAATTCCCGAAAGAAACAGATAAAGACTTTGCTGCCCTGGAAATGTTGAATTCGGTTCTTTCCGGTGGAACATCTGCCCGAATGAACAAAAACATTGTTGAGAAAAAAGAGCAGGCAATTGCTGCATTCTCTTTTGCGTTCAATATGGAAGACCCGGGACTGGGAATCGTTGCTGCAATTGCTGCTGACGGAGTAAGTCTTGATGCTTTGGGTGCTTCATTGGATGAGGAGATCAAACTGATCCAAAATGAGTTGATCTCAACGGAAGAATTTGAAAAAATCAGAAACCAGTTCGAAAATCAGATCGTTTCTTCGAACTCATCTGTTGAAGGTATTGCTGAAAACTTAGCTCAGAACTACATGTATTTCGGAAGCACTGAGTTGATCAATAAGCAAATGGAACGTTACATGAGCGTAACAAAAGAAGATATTATGCGTGTTGCAAAGAAGTACTTAACTCCTGAAAACCGTATCATTTTGTATTACTTACCAAAAAAGAACTAAGATCATGAAAAAGTTACTTGCAATTGCAGCTATAACTGCAGTTACCGGAGTTTACGGTCAGATTGATCGTTCAGTTCGTCCGGCAGCCGGTCCTGCACCGACTATCAATATTAAGAACTCACAGATTTTCACTTTACCGAACGGAATTACGGTTGTAGTTTCTGAAAACCATAAATTGCCGCGCGTTTCTTTTAACCTGGTAACAGGAGGAACGCCAAAAGTGGAAGGCGATAAAGCCGGATTGAACCAACTGATGGGACAGCTCATCATGAGTGGAACAAAAAACCGCACAAAAGATAAACTGGATAATGAGATCGATTACATCGGGGCAAGTTTGTCTGCCGACGGAAGTTCTGTTTTCCTTTCATGTTTAACAAAACACATGAACGCGGGAGTAGACCTGATGAAGGATGTGGTTTTTAACCCTGCATTCCCTGAATCGGAATTTAACCGTATCAAAAAGCAATCAGAGTCTTCGTTACTTTCGGTTCAATCGAGCCCGGAAGAAATGAGCAACAACGCTGAAAGAAAGATCAACTTCCCAAATCATCCGAATTCAAATGTAATGACGAACGTTACTTTGGGGAATATCACGAACCAGGATGTTATCAATGAATTCAATTCTCAGTTCACTCCTGACGGAGCGTATTTGGTGATTGTTGGTGACATTACTATGGATGAAGCGAAACGTATTGCATTAGAAAGTTTTGGTTCTTGGACCGGAACAAAAAAATATACGGCAGAATTGAACGGAGGCAGCCTGATCAAAGGAAATCGCGTGATTTTCATTAACAAACCGGGAGCTGTTCAATCAGTAATTTCAGTTTCATTTCCTATTGCTATCAAGCCAGGACAAGAAGATCAAATTCCATTAACCGTATTGAACGGCATTCTTGGCGGCGGCGGATTCGGAACGCGTTTGATGCAAAACCTGCGTGAAGATAAAGCATACACTTATGGTTGTTACTCAAGTGTTCAGATTACGAGAGAAGGAAGCTGGATGAGTGCATCGGGAAGTTTTAGAAATGATGTTACTGATTCTGCGATCACTCAATTGATCTTCGAATTCGAGAAAATTTCTGGTTCTTATGTACAAGACCAAGAGCTTTCTCTTACCAAATCTGCAATGGCAGGAAGCTTTGCCCGTTCTTTGGAAAGTCCGCAAACTATTGCGCGTTTCGCATTGAATATTATCCGTAATAAATTACCGGAAGATTACTACCAAAACTATTTGAAAAGATTAGATGCTGTTAGCAAGGAAGAAGTTCTTACGATGGCTCAGAAATACTTCAAAAACGGAATGAATATTATCGTTGTTGGTGATCCGAGCGTATTAGACAAAATTGCGAAGTTCGATTCTGATGGTGTAATTGAAAAACTGGATGCTTTTGGAAACCCGGCTATCGAAATGATGCAGGCAGATATTACAGCAGACCAATTGATCTCCAACTACGTAAAAGCAGTTACAAAAACTACTTCTGACAAGGCAGCCGCTAAAAAATTGAAGGCTATCAAATCTGTTAAGCAGGAAATCAGCATGACAACTGAAATGGCTCCGCAACCGTTAACAGCAGTTGATGTATTTGTTGCCCCAAATAAAGAAGCTCAATCGCTTGCAATGGGTAAAATGAATCTTCAAAGCGGTTTCTACGATGGAACAAAAGGCTCTCAAACAGACATGCAGAACGGTACGAAAGAACTTTCAGCGGAAGAGATTGCTGCTAAGAAAAAATCATACGGTTTGCTTCCTGAAATGAACTACAGTAAAAGCGGAATGGCCTACTCTATCGTTGGAATTGAAACGTTGAACGGAAACCAGTACTACGTATTGGAATCAAACGACGGTCAAACGAAAAAGAAAGATTATTACGACAAGAACACCTTCCTGAAGTATAAAACCGTTTCGGTTTCTCAAATGGACGGACAAGTCATTGAGTCTGAAAGAATCATGAATGATTACAAAGAAGTAAACGGAATCCTGTTCCCGCACAAATTCACACAATCTGTAAGCGGATTGAATTTGGCAGGAGAAATCAAAACTATTGAAGTAAACGGAAAAATAGATCCGGCTATGTTTAAATAGTTTTATTCCGGATAAATAATTGAGAAGGTCGTTGGTTTTATATCAGCGGCCTTTTTCATTTCGACTCCGCTCAATGACCAAAAAGGAACCGCTGAAGTGATGTCTCTGCTTTATTTCTTTTTTCAATTGCTGGTGCGAGACTATGGCTCGTACCGATATGAAATTAAAAACATCACCCATTATGCAACCCACCTGTATGAATGAACACAATTTCAGAATCGGCGGCATCTTCTGAATTCATGACCCAATGCATCAGCGCCTTGAATGCTTTGGCGGTATAAACGAAATCGAGCGGAAGCTCAAATGCTTCTTCACAGAATTCAATGAATTGTTCTAATTCCGGGGTTGATTTTCCGTAACCGCCTTCGTGAAAAGAATCGTGTACCTGTACTTTTTGCAGGTATTCATCCACTAATTGATTATCGAGGCAGAATTGATACAAGATCGGTTTCATTTCAGCTATGGAATCAAATCCCTTCAAAACCGGAACAACATGCAAAACTGTTTCATCAGAGATTCCCAGCAATATTCCACAGCTGGTTGTAGTTGTTCCTTGTGCTACGAAGATGTCCGTTACTGTTTCAGGAAGTTCTTTCACCAGTTCCTGGCAGCCGATCAAACCATAATATCCTGCGCCACCTTCGGGAATAAACATGAAATTCCGGTGTCGTTCCAGTAAATCCTCCTTAAACCAATCTTCTTTCCTGTCGGCATAATCGAGCCTGGAAATAAACTCCAGTTTCATCCCGAGTTCGGCACAGCGCTGTAGGTTGGCATTACTTGCATCATCCAGTTCCTCGCCACGGATAACTCCTACCGATTTTAATCCTGCTTTATTACAGGCGGAAGCAGTTGCCAAAATGTGATTTGAAAACGCTCCTCCAACGGTTACAATTCCATCTTTCTTTAAATGGATCGCCTGATCAATATAATATTTGAGTTTCCGCCATTTATTTCCGGAAACCTCCGTATCGATCAGATCATCGCGTTTTACCCAAACGGTGCAATTACGCTCGTCGAATATGGGATGTTCAAGTTGTTGAAGAATAGAACGGGATGTGTTAAACATAATTACGAATTGCGAATGAAATTGATCTGACTTTTGTAAAATTACCCATTCCAGCAATGTCTTGCTACCAATATCTGATAAACTAACTGCTGAAACCAGTACTTACATCGATGAACCACCAATTTCATTCGCAATTCGTAACTTGTAATTCGTAATTTTGTGTGATGGATGACAATTTCAAGCCTCTCCCAAAAAACAACGGTTTAGATCCCGAAGATTTCTATTATACTCCGGAAGGCTATATTGTTTTCACAGAGAAATATCATTTGAAGCGCGGCCATTGCTGTAAAAGCGGCTGCCGGCATTGCCCGTACGGGTATGATAAGAAGACGGACTCTTTTAAGAAGTAATCAATTAATAATCATTAACGCACGGTAAATAAGAAGGAGGATTTCATAAAACCCTCCTTCGTTCAATATCAATCAATGATTTAGTAAACATAACACTCAACGCCCTCCAGAACGTAGCCATTTGCTCCTGAACCCAATTCACTCCATAAAGTGGTGTAGAAATGATCTCCTGCTGAAGAACGAAAGTAACGGTATAATGGTCGGGTTCCGGCAACTTGTGTTGCATATACGTATCCGGCAATTCCTTCGTAAGTATACCCCGGAATATTTACATTGCTTCTCGTGTAAAAATGCTGGCCGGGATTACCTCTGTACCATCTGTACAATGGAACAGTACCTGTTATTTGTGTTTTGTAGAAATAACCGCCACACGAATTTTCAAATACATATCCGGTTGGAGTCCCGGCACCTAAATCAGTCGAATATAATGTGAAATAATGATCCGGATTACCACTTTTGTAGTATCTCAAAAAACGTGAAGTACCGGGATAATTCGGGTAAACTACGCCAAAAGCAATGATGTCATAAGGACTAAATCCTTCCCATCCGCTTACATTATGTTTCATTACCGACTTCGGATCACTTACCGGAGTTTGTGAAATAAGGGTTCCATCTGTCTCATCCGTATGCTCAAATCCAACTGTGTGACCTAGTTCGTGAGCAACGGCAAATAATTTGGCGCTTGCACTGTATGATGTGTTGTAATAGGTATTAACACCAAGTATACTGCCCGGGTTTCCACTTCCATCAGGCATTAAAGCATACGCAGCATCAACTCCTGAACTATAGTAGGAAGTCACGCTGATTTTTGCAGTGCTTGCATTTGTTGTTGTTTGAAATTTTACCCGGCAATCAACAGCATTCCAATTTGCAATTGCACTGTTAATCGCAGTTACCCATACTGCGGGAACATTACTCTGGATATAAATAGTAATGTTGGGAGCTATCGTATTGCTTACCGTGTACATCCCTAAACGTTGTTTTGACTGATCCTGGTGCTTGAACCGGTATCTTGCATCTGAAAGAGGTATCACCATGTCTCCATCTATGACAAACCAATTGGCTTGTTCATCAAACTCAAATTTGGAGATATCCAGATTCATTTCTTTGCTTAAAAATTTAGTAAGCTCTTTGATTTCCTTTTCATCAGCCATTGAAGTTTCACTATGGTTGGTAGTATCTTCGTTGAATTTCTTACAGGAGTTCACGGTAAGAATAAGACTTAATCCCAAGAGGATTGCGATTTTGGTGTTCATAAGTAATTAATTTAAGTTTTCTCTACTCTGTAGTGAATTTCCGGACACCTCCGATTTAGAAATAATGTGTATTTAGGATTTAGTTATCAATGATTTAAGGTATTCAAAGTGGATTCAAATTTTGTAGACGCGTCAAAGTAAGTAAAAATTAATTCGTGAAACAAACCAGAAAATCGATTTATTTGAACCGCCTCTTGCTTGAAGATATTGCTTCTGATAACGTATTATTGATTATGAATAACACGGGATCGAAACTTACCACCTCGCTTTACGCCATTCTTTTTGTTCCGCAATAGAAAGGAATGTCCAGGCAACTATACGGCTCGTTTTATTTCCGGTTCCCATTGGAATTGTTTTAACCTGAACGGCACGGTTATTTTCCAATGACTTATAGATTCCTTTCAAATTAGATTCCTTTGAGACCAGGGACGAAAACCAGTAACAGTTTTTAGACAGCTTTTTACTTTCCTGAATCATATTCAGAAGAAACTGAAATTCTCCGCCTTCACAAATCAGTTCGTTGCTATTTCCCGAAAAATTAAGTTCCGGCGTTTTCACCTGTTTCCCGGAAAGATTTTTGATTTTTCTACGTGTTCCCTTTTGTGCCTCTTCCAATGACGCATGAAAAGGCGGGTTGCAGATTGTAAGATCGAATTTTTCTTCGTTGTTTATGATACCCGAAAAAATAGCTTTCGGATTTTTTTGTAATCTACATTCAATCTTATTTCGGAGCGAAGGATTCGAGGCAACAATATGCTGAGCTGATGCAACCGATTTCGGATCAATGTCAGACCCAACAAAACTCCATCCATATTCTGTAACTCCGAGAATGGGATAAATACATGTGGCTCCAACGCCGATATCCAAACATCTGATTTGATTTCCATGTGGAATATTGTTCGAGTTATCTTCCTTTAACAAATCAGCCAAGTGGTGAATGTAATCAGCCCTTCCCGGAATTGGCGGACATAAGTTATCATCGGGGAATTCCCAATTCGCTATTCTGTAATAATGATTCAGCAAAGCCTTATTCAGGAGTTTGACCGCAACAGGACTTGAAAAATCAATCGAGTCATCACCAAATTTATTCGGCTTCACATGGTTTTTCAATTCCGGATTTGAACGAATAAGTGCATTTAGATCATAGCGCTCCCGGTTTCTGTTTCTGATATGCAATCTTTCTGCGCTGCCGCCCTGCTCTTCCTGCGACTTATCAATTTTAGCGTTCACCACTTTGGAATTTTAATTACGCGACGTATTCCTGAAACAAGCGCTCTACTTCTTCTTCCAGATTCTCAGCTTTCCCCGGATGCGGTCTCGATGTTTGAATAATAGAGCTTTTCACCGCTGTAAGCCATCGAAAACGCGAAGGCAGGTCTTCCCGGGCAATTGGTCCGCCCGATTTTTCACCGTGACTAATGAGCACAAACGCGTTCAGATAGTCTTTCACCAATTCCATTTCCAGGTCGCATCTGAACAATTTCAAACGTTCTTCGTCGATTTGGATTTTAGCGCGGATAAACTTCTCTTTCTTACAGAACAGGATTATTCCGACATTCAGAAACTCTTCACGCTCAACTTGCGGAACCAGGCGAATCACCGCGTATTCATACAAGTGCATGGCGGGCGTTTTTAGCTTCGTTTACAAATATCTCAGAGTGATTCAGACGAATAATTAAAAACTGCGTGTAAACAGCTTTAATTTCGTCGGGCGACAAATCACTGTCGTCCCAAACCAGCCATTCATCCGGAATATTTGAAACCAGTTCAGTGATTTTTTCTTCTGTAATGCGTGATTTACAGAACAAATCTGCTTCGTCAAGCCTGGTGGCTCTTGGAAGCAACACATGATCTTTCACATAAGCGAACGGGGTTTTGGCAGTGGTTTCCCAATTATCCCATGTATGGTGGAAATAAAGCGCCGCACCGTGATCGATCAGCCACAATTCTTTCTTCCACATCAGCATATTGGTATTTCGGAATGTGCGGTCGATGTTTGTCAGAAAAGCATCTAACCAAACTACTTTAGAAGCAGTTTCTTCATCGAGACTTGTAACAACCGGGTCAAATGTAAGAGCACCCGAAAGGAAATGTAATCCTAAATTCAAACCATGACTTGCACGCAGTAAATCCTGGATTTCTTCATCGGCTTCCGAACGACCAAAATCTTCATCCAAATTAACAAAAACCAATTCAGGAACTTTAAACCCGAGCATTCTGGCAACTTCACCGCCAATGAATTCTGAGATCAAAGCTTTTACTCCATGTCCTGCCCCTTTGAATTTCAACACATATTTGAAATCGTCGTCCGCATCAACCAATGCTGGCAATGATCCACCTTCACGCAAAGGAGAAATGTAGCGCGTTACGTTTACAGTTCTTAAAAATTCATTCATCTTCCGGTGCTTTTATTCCATTTTCAGGGATTCTACCGGTAAACTTCGACAAAATGCGCTTAATGGTAATGATATCAGCATCCACATCTCCGGTTGGCTGGAACAGGGAATGGAATCCGCCGGTTTTGTTTTTATAATCCATGTATGCAATGTAAATGGGCACTTTCGCCTGCTCAGCAATAAAGTAAAATCCTTTTTTCCAGTTGGGCTGATAACTGCGCGTTCCTTCCGGGGTAAAGACCAGGAAGAAGGTGTCATTCGATTTGAACAAATCAACCGCCTGCTTGGTTACATTCGAGCTTTTCTTTCTGTCCACCGGAATTCCGCCCATAGCTTTCAAAATGATTCCGAGCGGGAAGAAAAACAAATCTTTCTT
>CAMLIF010000064.1 GCA_946479985.1 uncultured Flavobacteriales bacterium | reverse complement strand
CCATTCAAGGAAAAGCGCGATTAACGACAATGCTATCAAGCCCCAGACAAACGGCATGAATCCTTCAGCTTTCTCTTCGTGTTCGTGAATCAGGTGTTCTTTTGTTTCCTGTTCTTTCATCATTGATTCCATGGCTTTCTTATCATTATGGTCCACAGAATCTTCTCCGAAATGTTCAACCTGGTGTTCCGCCTCTTCACCTGTTTTAAATGATGGGAATGAAGTTATTCCCGCAACAAGGAAAAGTAATAATCCTACTCTTCGGGTAACAGAAGATTTGGCTATAATACCGATCAGAAGTACTAGAATACCGAATAACAGGCCAATAATAGGGAAGTGGTTGATTAAGAGGTGGGAATGAGCTCCGTTCATAATTTTCGTGAGTTTTAATGAAATGTGAGTTTAATAATTCTTTTCAACAAAAGTAGAATTTTGAAGGGATTAGCAGGCTATTGCAGAAGTTTAGCTAGTTTTTCTCCTACTATCGATCCGATTGCAATTCCCATTCCGCCCATTCGAACACCGATTGCAACATTCGGAGAAATTAATTCGATGATGGGTTTTTTCTCGTCTCCAACGCCCATGATTCCTGACCATTGATAATCGACCGTGAATGATTTGCCCGGAATGATCACCTCATTAAGAAGATTAGTTAAAGAGTTGGTTATTAAAGAAGTGTTTTCAAACTCGGTAGTTGTTTCACCATGAATGTCCAGGTTTCTCCCGCCGCCAAGCAGAATGCGGTTTTCGATGTTCCTGAAATAATAGTAGCCGGCATCGTAATGGAATGTTCCTTTAAGTTTTAGATTGTCGATAGGCGATGTAACCAAAACTTGTGCCCTGGCCGGATTTATTCTTTTGTCTTTGAGTAGTTTTTGCGCAAAGCCATTCACTGTAATCGCGACTTTCTTTCCGGAAATCTCTCCGAAATTGGTTGTCAGCGTTGTACTTTGTTCGAACGATTCTATGTTTAACACCTCCACCCCGTAAAGCACAATAATCCCGGCCGCAGCCAGTTTTTTGTTCATTGAAATGAGCAGTTGATCGGTTCGTATTTCACCTTCCAGCCTGTTGTGAAAGGAAGTGAGAATCTGCTTGAATCCAAATTTTTCCGAAACCGATAAATCTTCGTTGAAACAGTTTTCCGAACCTGTGATTTCCTTGATTTTCTTGTTCAGGTAATCTAATTGTTCACGTGTTTCTCTTTTAGTCTCAGGGTCTTTTTCATGAATCAGGTCCCATGATCCGGAGTTTATATATCGAATTTCTTTTTCGGAAAATCGCTCAAGAAGTTTGGTCAATCCACGGAAACGTAGGTCAACTGTTTCCCAAACTGCTGCTTCCGGCATGTTTTTTAAATCGTCAATGAGTTCTGTGGCACTTCCAAAGCAGGCGAAACCGGCATTTTTGGTACTTGCTCCTGTGGAAAGATAACCGCGTTCCAAAATCACAATTTTCGCATCCGGGTATAAATCACGAAGTGACATTGCTGTTGAAAATCCGACTAATCCGGCACCAACAATCAGAAAATCGATTTCTTCCAAAATGGCGCTTTTTTCCCAGAAACTAAGTTGATCGAATTTCAGCATCGTATTTTCAGAACTTTTGTAATATTTTTGTCGTCTAAATTAACTGAAAAATCAATAATCTTCTCTAATGCTAAAGTTCTTCTGCCTGTCGCCTGCCGTTCTTTGTTTTTCCCTGATTAGTGAAGCTCAAGATGCTGACTTTAGTATAAAGGTTGTAGATTATTCATCCAGATTAAAGTCACGAACTGCTTTCATAAATGTTTATTCTGATAATGTTTTTGAAGGAAAACATGCTGTTGATACAATGGGAAGAGTTTTATTATCTCTTAAGACAGATCATTCCTATAAAATTGAAGCATGTGATTCAGGGAAAGTCAGTAGATATATCATAGTAAAATTGAGCGAAGAAAACTCCGGTGCACTTATGGGAATTCCAGTTGAATGTAGTTGTCAGATCAGTCTGTTTTCAGAGGAAAAAGGAAACGATTATAAATACATATTGAATAATCCGATTACCACCTTTTCTTATGATACAGATAAGAATGAACTTGTTTTTGATGAAAAAAAGGCAAGGGAAATGGCTGATCACGTAACTAAAATCATGAAGAAGGAAGAATCACTTGAGAAAAAATAATGATCAAGCCCGTTTCACCATCATTTTCGTTAGGAAAACAAAAGAAGTAGATCGATCTGCCGATTGAAATAAAATCAATAAAACATTTTCACCTGGAAAACCGCCAAAAACTGTTGCCTGCAAGGTTTTAACTCAACTATTTTCGCGATATTTGTTATTAATTGACGCGAATTTGAACCAATAACGTAACTGGTTGTATTGAAATTCGTTAAAATAGAACTATGAGACTTCGAAATTTGATTTTGCTCGTGTTGCTGTGTGCTTCATTTACTGGTTATTCTCAGGATGTTTCCATGCAGGTGATAAGTACGAATTATACTACATCTAAGAAAGAACCGGGTGCTACTGTAACAGTTTATGAAGGCAGTACCCAGGTTTCCAGCACAACTACCAACGGAAATGGAGAAGTGGTTCTTTCCCTCCAAAAAGGGAAGATATATAAAGTTGTTGTTTCTAAACCAGGTAAAGTTTCTCGTTTTGTTAATGTTGATACCAAATCTGTTAATGATGAACTAACGCAGGGAAGCGGACCTGTTCTTGGGGCGGTTCGGGTTAGTTTATTTGATGAAATTCCGGATGTTGATTTTAGTTATGTAACTCAAAATCCAATTACAACATTTTCCTATAAGGGTGGTGCTCAAATGGAGTATGAAGAATCTCAGGCCTCCAAAATGCTTGCCCAGGTTGAGAAACTCTTGAAAGATGCAGACAAAACCGCTAAAAACAAAGAAGCAGAATACAATGCCGCCATGAAAGCCGGTGAAGCTTTGTATGCTCAGAAAAAATACAACGAGGCGATTGCTGAATTTGAAAAAGCATCATTAGCAAAACCTAAAGAATCAGCACCTGCTAAAAGAATTACTGAAATCGACGCAATCTTAAAGGCCCAAAAAGACGGCGATGCCGCGAAACAACAGTTAGATCAGGATTATCAGAATCTGATTACAGCTGCGAATACGTTAAGAGACCAAAAAAAATATGCTGAAGCAAAGGCGAAATACCTTGAAGCTTACGGTAAAAAACCGGAACAGTACGCAAAAGACGAGGCTGCTAAATGTGATGCTTCACTTGCGAATGCTGCAAAAGATGCGGAGAATAAGAAAAAGTATGACGAAGCGATGGCTTTAGGAAATACCTTCTACGGTCAAAAAAGCTGGCAAGCTGCACAGGCAAAATACAAAGAAGCTTTAAAGTTAATCCCGAATGATCCGGTGGCCCAGGCTAAATTGACAGATCTGGAAGGAAAATTGAATGCCCAGGTTGCTGAACAGCAAAAGAAAGAAGCTTATCAGAAATTGGTTGATGAAGGTGATGCGATGTTCACATCTGAAAAATATGCTGATGCAAAGGCTAAATATGCTGAGGCTTTAAAAATCCAGCCAAGTTCTACCTATGTAATCGACAGATCGAAAGAATGTGCCGCAAAAATTGCTGAAGCTGATGCTGCGAAAGCAAAACAAGCGCAAATTGATAAACTTCTTGGAGAAGGAAGCACGGCTTTCACTGCAAATCAATTACCTGCTGCGCTTGTAAAATATGAAGAAGTAAAGAAACTCGATCCGGCAAACGCTACAGCACTTGGACGTATAACGGAGATTAATAATAAGATCGCTGAAGAAAAAGCGAACGCTCAGAAAATCGCCGATGCGAAAAAATTGGTAGCAGAAGGAGATGCTTTGGCAAAAACAGCTAAACACAAAGAAGCTATTGAGAAGTACAATCAGGCTCAGGCTACTTATCCGGATCCAACGGTTCAACCAAAAATTGATGCGTCGAATGCTGCTTTGAAGTCTAGCGAAGAACTGGCTGCTAAAAAAGAAGCGTTTACAAAAGCAATCGCAGATGGAGATGCTGCAGTAGCGGCGAAAAATTATGAAGCTGCGAAAGCAAAATTCAACGAAGCTCAGGGAATTGACGGAGCTTCAGCTGTTCCGAAACAAAAATTGGATAATGTAGATAAATTGATCGCGGCGGATAAAGCAAATTTAGATGCAGCTGCTAAGAAAGCTGCCTTCGATAAAGCAATCGATGAAGGGGATGCTGCACTTGCTGCAAAAAATTATGAAGCTGCGAAAGCCAAATATACTGAAGCACAAGGAATAGATGTAGCTTCTACTGTTCCGAAAACTAAAATAGCGGAGGTAGATAAGCAATTGAACGCTGATAAAGCTGCTGCGGATGCTGCGGTAAAAAAGGCTTCGTTCGATAAAGCAATAGGGGAAGGTGATGCAGCTTTGGCAACCAAAAATTATGAGGCGGCAAAAGCCAAATATACTGAAGCGCAGGGAATTGATTCGAAATCTACGCTCCCGAAAGAGAAAATTGCTGAAGTAGATAAACAGATCAATGCAGATAAGGCAAATGCCGATGCTGTTAAAAAAGCGGCTTTCGATAAAGTGATTGCAGAAGGAGATGCGGCATTGGCTTCTAAAAGTTATGAAGCTGCAAAAGCAAAATATACCGAAGCCCAGGGAATGGATGCTTCATCAACTATTCCGAAAACGAAAATTGCTGAAGTCGACAAGCAAATGAACACTGATAAAGCTGCGGCTGATGCTGCTGCCAAAAAGGCTGCTTTCGATAAAGCTATCGGTGAAGGTGATGCTGCCCTGGCAACTAAGAATTATGAAGCTGCGAAAGCAAAATACACGGAAGCTCAGGGAATTGATTCAAAATCGACGCTTCCGAAAGAGAAGATTGCTGAGGCTGACAAACAATTAAATGCAGATAAAGCAGCTGCAGATGCCGCTTTGAAAAAAGCAAACTACGACAAAGCGTTAAGCGAAGGGAATGCATTCTTCGATGCTAAAAATTACGAAGCTGCAAAAGAAAAATACAACGCTGCAGTTGCCATTGATAATTCGCGGAATGAAGCAAAGGACAAATTGGCTCAAATCAGTAAATTGGCATCTGACCAGGCAACTTTGGACAAACAGAAGAAAGATTATGATGCTGCAATGACTGACGGTAATTCACTTCTAACAGCGGGCAAATTAGTTGAAGCAAAGGCAAAGTTTACCGAAGCAAATAAAATTGATGCTACCCAACAGGCGCCGGTTGTGAAAATTGCTGAAATAGAAAGTCTTTTAAAAGCAGATAGTCAGAATAAGGAAATTGCCAAGCTTCTTTCAGAAGGAAATACCGCGTTAGGTGCTAAAAAATATTCTGATGCAAAAACGAAGTATAACCAGGTACTGGCCTTAGATTCTAAAAACGCAGAAGCCCTGACTAAACTGCAGGAAGTGATTAATGCAGAAACATTAATGAGCGGTGAACAAGCTCGTCAGGCTGAATTTCAGGCTTTAAAAGCAGATGGAATAGCATTAATGGGGCAAGCTAAATATTTGGAGGCAAAACAAAAATTGACACAAGCCAGAAACATTCAGGCAGATGCTGAAATAGACAAGAAAATTGCGGAATGTGAAGCAAAAATTCTCGAATTGGAGAAAACAGCTTCTAATTCCCAGAAGTATAATACATTGTTGCAGGAAGCCAAAACTCTGGAAACTGCGAAAGAGTACGATCAGGCAATTGCAAAATATACAGAGGCACTGACCATTCAGAACGCACAGGAACCGAAAGATCGAATTGAAGCAATCAAGAAATTAAAAGAGAATCAGCTTACCGAAGCGAAAACTCTTGCTGATATTGCAAACCTTGTAAAAGCAGGTGATGACTTCACTTCTAAAAAAGAATATGAAAAAGCTATTTCTGCATACGATCAGGCGTTGTTATTGAAAAAAGATCCTGCTGTTCAGGCTAAAAAAGATGAAGCAATCCGATTGAAAGCAGAAGGTGATACAACCTCCGATCAAGCCAAGTATGATAAGATTTTGAATGCCGGTCAACAAGCAATTAACGACAAGGATTATCCGAAAGCAATCGACATGTATAATCGCGCAATTTCTTTTAGAAAAACTGACCCTGTTCCGGTAAAGAAATTAGAAGAAGTTCAGGCTTTAATGAAAGCAGAGAACGATGCTAAAGCGAAAAATGAAGCATATCAGGCAAAAATCACAGAGGCTGAATCTGCCGCAAAATCAGGGAAAATTGAAAATGCTATTTCGCTTTTCGAACAGGCAAAAGTGATTAAATCAGACGAATTAACCCCTGATAAGCGAATTGCTGAATTGCGAGCTTCAATTTCAAATGTGGTAAATCCACAGGAAGAAATAGACAAAAAATACCAGGCTGCAATAACCGCCGGAGACATGGCTGCAAAAGGGAAAGACTATACGGATGCAATCAAAAATTATGAGGCTGCGCTTGCTGTGAAGCCCAAAGATCCTACAGCAACCACTAAGATCCTGGAAATAAAGCAGATTTTGGATGACCAGGTAAAAGCTTCTAAAGCAAAGGACGAAATAATTGCTCTGATTGCTGTGGCTGATGCACTTTTTCAAAAATCGGAATGGTTGCAGGCAAAGAATGCCTACGACGCTGTACTTTTGAAAGATGGTACCAATAAGTATTCAAAAGATCAAATAGAGGTATGTCTCAAAAATATCGCTGATGTTAACGGAGTTGAAGAAAGTAAAGAATACCAGAAATTGATCAAAGCTGCCGACAGTAACTTCGACAAAGCGGACTACGATAAAGCAAAGGAATATTACCAAAGAGCTGTTAAAATACGTAAAACTGATCCTTACCCAAAGAAACGCCTGGATGAAATTGATGCTTTGATGAAACCGAAAGTTACCCCGCCGGTTGTTGTTTCAACTGATCCAAAAGAACTTCCGAGTTTAGGAACGCCTTCCACTAGTTCGGAGGAAGAAGATGGAAAGAAATTACAGAGATATAGTATTTTCCGTAATCACCGTAATGATGAAGCTATGAAAATAATTCGTGATACTGCAACAATGGCAGGAAACGAAGGAATTGCAATACAAAAAGAGCGGACAACAGATGTAAATGATAAATTCGCAGTGCTTAAAAAAGATAATGCACTTCGTGCAGATAGTGCAGATATCGGACGACAGGAGAATATTGATGAAATTCGTAAAACAGATGCGGAGATGAAGTCGAATGCTGAAGAATTGACAACGAATAAAAGATCCGATATTACATACTCGAATGAACAATTGACATTGATGAACAAAAGTTCTGCTGAAAGTAGCAAAGTATACTCAACAACGGCTAAAGATAATGCTGAGTCATTTAAAGATGACAAGTTGGCACTGGATTCTACTTCAAATAAGCTGACTTCTGATTCGTACCAGGGAAATCTTCTGACTGATGTGCAATTGGCTGATTTGAGATATGACCAAAGATCGAAAGCGATCTCCGATGACAAAGAGCGCCAGAATTTCCGTGACAGTGTGGTTACTATTTCGAAAGATAACAACGCTGCTACACTGGTCATTGCAAATGATAAGAGTCAGGAGATTTACGAAACCGGAACTACTTTGAATGATGTAAATCACCAACGTGATCAGTTAAACATTGAAGACAAGAAACAATCGCCGCAAAACCAGGAAACGATTTTAGGAATTAACAAAGAAGTTCTGTCGCAAAGAACCGAGGAAGGCGCTGCTCATCAGCAGAATATGATTAAGTACAAAGAGATCCTTGTCAACGAACAAAAAGTAGTTATTGAAGCGAATAAAGATTCAGGCCAGCAGCGATTAGATAACCTGAGCGAAATGGAAGAAGTGAAGGATGAACAGCGCGAGTTGGATCGTCAGAATTTCAATGATGTGTACGTCAAATCGTTGAATAATAAAACAACTATTAACGCTGAGTTGGTGAACCAGGAAGAGTTCAGTAAATTGCCGTCAATTGTTACTTCAGCTAATGCAACTGCTTACGATGAGATTCGTGCGGAAACGAAAAGACAGTCTACTGAAACAACAGAGTCAGAGTATGCAAAACATGTTGAAAACCAATCTGAGTTGAATGATATTAAATCAGGAAATGAAGCTACAAGCATTACTTCCACTGAAAAATCATCAAACAATGCCGAGATCCTGAAAGACACAAAACAAGGATTAGGAACGACGGATGTACAACAAGCGCAGGACCAAAAAGACAAGACCCAGGAATCTAAACAGATATTAACGGAAATTGCAAATACAGAGCCTATAGTTGCAACAAAGGCACCAAACGATTTAGGAAAATTGTATCCTGAAGGAGTAACCCAGGAGAAATTCGACCAAAAAGACAAGAACGATTTGGTAGTTGCAATTGTAACACGACGTGTTGTAGTGGCAGGCGGGCATGGGGATGAGTATATCAAAACACAGTCGATCAACGCAACAACGTATACGAAAAATGGAACTGCGGTTACTGAAAACACATGGCAGAAAGAAACAAATAGTGCCAAGCTGGTAAAACATAATTTCTAATCATTACAGAATTAAATATGAAATGTGGGTAACTTCAGATTACCCACATTTTTTTTGCCCGAATATCCTGTACCTTCGAACCTGGATTAATCGATTATGAACGTACATTTTATTGCAATAGGAGGAAGTGCGATGCACAATTTGGCAATTGCTTTGTCGAGAAAAGGAGTGAATGTAACTGGTTCCGACGACGAAATTTTTGAGCCATCAAGAACACGTTTGGAAAAGCAGGCAATACTTCCGGTAGAGATTGGCTGGTTTCCCTCTAAAATAACTTCTGAAACTTCTGCAGTTATACTTGGAATGCATGCTCGTGCCGATAATCCGGAGTTGGCAAAAGCCAAAGAATTGAATATCCCGGTATTCTCTTATCCTGAATATCTGTACGAACAGAGTAAGACTAAAAAACGCATCGTAATTGGTGGAAGTCATGGGAAAACGACTATTACTTCCATGTTGTTACATGTTATCAATGAACTGGGCATTGAGGTTGATTATATGGTAGGTGCCCAGCTGGAAGGTTATGATTGTATGGTGAAACTTACAGAAACTGCTCCGTACATGATTTTGGAAGGTGATGAATATTTGAGCTCACCGATCGACAGACGACCAAAATTTCATTTATATAAACCTGATGCAGCATTAATTTCAGGAATTGCCTGGGATCATATCAATGTGTTCCCAACATGGGAAAATTATATATCGCAATTTGAGGAATTCTGCCGTTGTATCACGCCGAATGGAACATTGATATTTAATCAGGAAGATGAAACCGTAAAACGACTTGGAGAGCAGTTTTCAAGTACTCTGGAAACGAAAGCTTATCAAACTCCGAAATATGAAGTAACTAATTTTGGGACTATCGTTGAGCATGAAGGACAGAAGTATGAGCTGTCGGTTTTCGGAGCACACAATCTGCAGAATGCTTTTGGGGCTATGTACCTGGCGGAATCAATGAATATTGATAATCACGACTTCTTAAAAGCATTGGAAGGCTTTAAAGGGGCTGGAAAGCGTTTACAAAAGGTTGTTGATACCAAGAATATTACAATGTTCAAAGATTTCGCGCATTCTCCAAGTAAGCTGAAAGCAACTACGAAAGCTGTGAAAGAACAATACGCCTCCAGAAAAGTAATTGCTTGTATGGAATTACATACTTTTTCGTCACTTCAAAAGGAGTTTCTCCCATTGTATGATAAGGCAATGGATGCGGCGGATCAAGCACTGGTTTATTTCAGCCCGGCTGTTGTTGAGCATAAAAAGCTAGAACCAATCACTATTGAACAAGTACAAAACGCATTCGGAGGAAAAGTGAAGGTGGTAAATAAAACATCCGAAGTTCTCGATTTTATTCACAATGAATTTGAATCCGGAGATGTACTGTTAATGATGTCTTCCGGAAATTTTGACGGAATTGATTATGATAAGTTAGGGGAGGAGTTGGATCGGAGAGGTTAGGAATTTAGTTTCTAGTTAAAACTTGAAATTCTCATATTTTTATAATCCGCCTGAGGCGGATGTGTAGAAAGCCTGGTTTTAAAGGGGGAAAGCCCCTTTTTTTGATTAACCCGCTAACACCCCAACTTCACCAATCAGCATCTCTAATTCATAAACCGACATAACCGTTACACATTGCAACTGATCCTTTGAAAAATTGATAAGCAATTTCCCCTTGTAATCTTCTTCATAACCCACTTTCTGAATAGTGAATTCAATCTCATCATCTAAGGGTTTGTGCTTTCTTCCGTCTTTAAACCAGCCATAGTCGGCAATATAGTTTAGGCTACTATTGTCAAAAGTGATAATTTCCTTTCCATAAGTATTCCAAAGTGCCAGACGAAGCAGATAAAAGCCCATCAGTCCGAACAGGATTGGACCAAGTATATGCCCAAGTTTAAGTCCTGATTTGTTTGAAGCCGCCACCGCAATTGAGATTAACGGAGCAACGAAGAAAAGAAAAGCAATTAAAAATAAGACAGAACGAATAATGATAGGTCCTTTTTTTACTCTAAGAGTAAGCGTGTTTCCTTCAATTTCGTATTGTTTCATTCCAAACTATCGTTTAAAAATCAATCTCCTGTAAACAACCGTTAATACAATTGCATTCAATACAGAAAGCATCAGCATTCCCAAAAGCGACATGGTGAAAACCGTTTTGTAGCTAAAGAAAGCTCGAGGATTCTGAACCAGTTTCGAATAGATCTCATCCTTCGTCATACTTGAGAACTCCGGGCGGCTGTCGCGCGTTTCCTGAAGTGATTTCGGATCATCGAGCATTTTCTTGATTCTTACTTCTGCAACTTCAATCTGGTGTTTGTTATAATCAGGATTGATTTTGGAGTAATACGTTAAAAGCAAAGTTGCCGTTAAAATCGTGTAGATTAATCCTCCAGAAAGAATTGATTTAATATCTCCCAATGCGGTGCTTTGAGAACGATCTTCTTTGCGTTTCTCCATGTATGAACCAACCGCCATACCCATAAGCAAACACAGGATATTCCAGAAAACCTGCCACAAATATTCGTCCGGTGTTTGAAGAATTTGCAGCTTAAAGAAAAGCATTTTGCCACCAAACCAGATGACAACAAAAAGTAATGCGATTTTAGTAGAAACTTTCATGATAGAAAAAAGTCCTCCTGGTTAAGAAGGACGTTTGATTTATGAATTCATTGAAACTAAAAACTCTTCGTTGGAACGCGTGCCGTCCATGTGGTTTTTCACAAATTCCATGGCTTCCACAGGATTCATGTCGGCAATAAACTTACGAAGCAACCAAACTCGTTGAAGAACATCTTTTCCAACCAATAAGTCTTCACGTCGTGTTCCTGAAGCGGTAATATCAATTGCAGGATAAATTCTTCGGTTCGAGATTTTACGGTCTAACTGAAGTTCCATGTTACCTGTTCCTTTAAACTCTTCGAAGATTACTTCGTCCATTTTAGAACCAGTTTCAGTTAATGCTGTTGCCAGGATAGAAAGTGAACCTCCGTTCTCAATTTTACGTGCAGCACCGAAGAAACGTTTTGGTTTGTGTAAAGCATTCGCGTCAACACCGCCGGAAAGTACTTTTCCTGAAGCCGGTGAAACGGTATTGTAAGCTCGTGCAAGACGTGTAATTGAATCTAAAAGAATCACTACATCATGACCACACTCAACCATACGTTTTGCTTTTTCCAATACGATATTGGCAACTTTTACGTGACGATCGGCCGGTTCATCAAAAGTAGAAGCAACAACTTCCGCTTTTACGCTTCGGGCCATATCTGTAACTTCCTCAGGACGTTCATCGATCAATAAAACGATCAAATAAACTTCCGGGTGATTTGCTGCAATTGCATTGGCAACATCTTTTAACAACATCGTTTTACCCGTTTTTGGCTGAGCAACGATCATTCCACGCTGTCCTTTACCGATTGGAGCGAAAAGGTCCATAATCCGGGTCGACATAGATTCGTCTTTGTGACCGGTTAATTTGAATTTTTCATCAGGAAACAACGGTGTTAAATATTCGAAAGGTACACGATCACGGATATATCCGGGATCACGACCGTTAATTGAATCAACTTTTACCAGCGGGAAGAATTTTTCTCCTTCACGCGGCGGGCGAATTGTACCACGAACCGTATCACCTGTTTTCAACCCAAATAATTTGATCTGGCTTTGAGAAACATATACATCATCCGGCGACGGCAGGTAGTTGTAATCAGATGAACGCAGGAAACCGTAACCATCCTGAATCACTTCCAGAACACCTTCAGCCGTTACAATACCAACCAGGTTGTATGCATCGTCTTCTACTTTTTCTTCTTGCGGAGGGCGATTTTGGTGCTGCGGTCTGTTCTGATTTGGGTTACTCTGGTTGCCGTTATTCGGATTATTTTGGCGATTCTGATTTTGGTTCGGGTTGTTTTGGCGGTTTTGGTTCGGATTGTTATTTGGCCGGCGTTCTCCCTGTTCATTTTGAGGAGCATTTGTTTTTTCCTCAGTTGAACTTTCTTGTACGCCTTCTTTATTTACGGAGCTTGTAGAAGCATCGTTTTGTTTTTTGAAACCTTGCTTGTTATTCGGATTTCTTTTAAAATCATTTGCCTGAGCGGCCCTAAGATCTTTTCCTCCGGTAGGTTTTGGAGCTTCAGCCGTTTCTTCAGTTGAACTTTTTTGTTCACTTTCGTTATTTGCTAAGCCAGTCGAATTGGTTGCTGAGCTTGTAGAAACATCGCTTTGTTGTTTTCTAGGACGTATTTTACGTTCCGCATCACCTCCTTGTGCTTTCAATTCTTCTTTTGGAGCTTCAACTATCGGCGCTGCTTTATCAGCAGAAAATAAATCCGGTTTTTCAGGATTTGTGGTAGTGTCAGCGGTAGCGGACTGAGCTTTGCGGGGGCGTTTAGTCTCTTTTCCTGAAGGAGTATTTTCAGTTGCCGGAGCTTCCGTTTTTGTTTCTTTCGCTGAAGAACCCTGTTGAATCAAATCGATCAATTCATTTTTTTTAAATGATTCAACTTTTTTAACTCCAAGATTTTTAGCAATTTCTCTTAATTCTGGTAATAGCTTACCGTCTAAGTTTTGTTCGTTCATAAAAGAATTTTGGCTTATTGCGAGATAGAAATTAATCTCTCTTTCGGTGTTGTCTAACTTAAAGACACTGCAATATTACAAATATTCCATTCACCACAAAGTTTTTTGAAAAATTTATTTCCAACATTGAATTCTTTATATGTAATAGTTCCTGTTAATTTTGCTGAAACAGCTATTGCAGTTAAAGACTTATTATGAAATCTCCGTTTTCTCTTTTTTGGTACGTAACCGGTTTTATGCTTTGCGGAGCATTATACTTTGCTCAAAGTAAATTGCCCGGAATAGATCATTTGTGTTTTGAAATTCCAAGAATGCTGATAATGGCATGTTTGCTTATTATATCTCTCGTTCGCAGAAAACTATCACTTTGGATTTTCACCGCAATGCTTATTGGTGTAGAGGTAGGAATGGATTTTCCTGCTTTCTCCATGGAGATGACGCGTTTCAGTGATATTTTCCTGCGATTAATAAAAACACTGGTTGCGCCTTTGTTGTTTGCAACATTAGTTGTTGGTATTGCAGGCCATTCGAATCTAAGGCAAGTGGGACGAATTGGTCTGAAAAGTATTCTGTATTTTGAGATAGTAACAACGTTTGCCCTATTTCTTGGTCTGCTTGCAATTAATATTACACAGGCCGGAGTTGGTGTTCAGCAAACCGAGTTAACTGCTGCAGAGAAACAGAAATCGACAGAATTGTTAGCCCAGCTTGAAAAACCAAAGGATCACCTGGTAGAAATCTTCCCGGAAAATTTCGCGAAAGCTATTGTGGAAAACCAGGTTCTTCAAATTGTGGTTTTTTCAGTATTGTTTGCTGTATCACTGAGTCTTTTGAAAAATCCTAAGCACAAGGAAACCATGCTTAACTGGACCGAAAGTTTGTCGGAAATCATGTTTAAGTTCACCGACATTGTGATGTATCTGGCACCGCTGGCGGTTTTTGGAGCTATTGCAAGTACTATTGCCAAAAGTGGAGTAGATGTACTCATGAATCTCATGCAGTTGGTTGGAACTTTGTATGTTACACTTATTGTGTTTGTAAGCCTGGTATTATTCCCGATTGCCTATTTTACGGGAATTCCGATCAAACGATTCTTAAGTCATGTTACGGAGCCAATTTCAATTGCGTTTGCAACAGCAAGTAGTGAAGCTGCTTTACCAAAGGCATTGGAGAATATGGAGAAATTCGGTGTTTCTAAAAAGGTGGTTGGATTTGTGATTCCTACAGGCTATAGTTTTAATCTCGACGGAACTACACTCTATCTTTCCATGGCAACGGTTTTCGTAGCACAAATGTGCGGGGTTCACTTGTCAATCGGGCAGCAGATTACGATTTGTCTAACGCTGATGCTTACAAGTAAAGGTGTTGCTGGTGTAAGAGGCGCTTCATTTGTAATTTTGACCACTACGCTGATAGATTATAAACATCTCGGAATTGATGCGGAAAAAGCAGGAATTATTCTTGGGGTGGATGCATTAATGGATATGGCACGGACTTCAGTGAATGTCTTGGGGAATTGTCTGGCTTCAGCCGTAATTGGTAAATCGGAAGGTGAATTGATTATCCCGCCAAAGGAAATAGAAGCAGCATAATTTTATTTAAACAACATAAAAAATGCCCGTGATCCTTAATTTCGCGGGCATTTTTCATGAATAGTGAGTGAACGTTAGATTACCAATGTGCTTTGCAACCTTTGAACTGACAATCTAATTCACTAGCTGATACAGGTTTGATCGTTACATTGCTCTCTGTGGAATTTGTTTCCGGAGCAGCAATCTGTTCGTTGGCTAATTTCCTTTCTTCCTTGAATGAACAAGCTGAAAGTGAGAAGGAACCAACCAGAACAATGAATCGAATTATCTTCATCATACCAGTTTTTAGTGATAGTGAAACAAAGATAAAACAATCGATTCCTGGAAACCAAATTTAAACTGTTAAAATTGGGCTTCGTCGAGCAAATGGTTTGTTTTGTCGAAAGTTTAGCCTACCTGAGTTTTGATTTTAAGTGCTTCGCCGTATAATTATCTTTCTCTTTCACCAAATCTTCCGGAGTACCTTCAAAAACTACATTTCCGCCTTTATCACCACCTTCCGGGCCAATATCTATTACCCAGTCTACGGCTTTAATAACATCCAGATTGTGTTCAATAACAACAATTGAATGCCCGTCGTCTACCAAACGATTGAAAGCAATCAACAATTTTTCAATATCAAAGAAGTGTAAACCTGTTGTAGGTTCGTCGAAAATAAAGAGTGTTTTTTTGCTTTGATAGCCTTTGATCAGGAACGAAGCCAGTTTCACACGCTGTGCTTCACCGCCGCTTAATGAACTGCTGGATTGGCCCATGTGCAGATATCCTAAACCAACATCTTCCAACGGCTGTATTTTCTGAACAATTTTCTCTTCCAGCTTATCTTTTCTGCCTTTGAAAAAATCCAATGCTTCGCTGATATCCATGTTGAGAATATCTGCTATGTTTTTGTCACGATAGGTTACGTCGAGCGCTTCCTGCTTGTAGCGTGAGCCATGACAAGATTCGCATTTCAGGTGAACATCGGCCATGAACTGCATACTTACTGTAACTGTTCCGTCGCCCTCACACATTTCGCATCTTCCGCCTTCTACGTTGAAGGAGAAAAATCCGGGTTTATAGCCGTGATGTTTTGCGATGTTTTGTTTTGCGAATAATTCACGGATATCGTCAAATGCTTTTACATAAGTAACAGGATTACTTCTGGAGGATTTACCAATTGGATTCTGGTCGATCAGTTCCACTTCCATAATGCTGTTCAGATCGCCGGTAATTTGCTGGTAACTTCCCATTTGATCTCCGAACTGCCCTAAATGCCTTCTAACGGCAGGATACAGTATTTCCTTTACCAATGTGCTTTTCCCGGAACCACTCACACCGGTAACACCAACAATTCGGTTTAACGGAAACGAAACCGTTACGTTTTTCAGGTTATTCTCACGTGCTCCGGAAACGGTGATTGCGTTTTTGCCTTGCCGGCGTTTCTTTGGAACAGGAATCTCTTTCTTTCCGAGTAAATAATCTGCTGTTAAACTGTTTTTAGCATCTTTCAACTGGTTGTAAGTTCCCTGGAAGACAACTTCACCTCCGTATTTTCCTGCCGCAGGACCAATATCTAAAATCTGATCGGCGGCAACCATCATATCTTCTTCGTGCTCTACCACGATAACTGTATTTCCGATAGCACACAATTTCCGTAAAACAGCCACCAAACGTTCCGTATCTCTCGGATGAAGGCCAATACTTGGCTCATCGAGAATGTACATGGAACCAACCAAACTGCTCCCAAGTGAAGTGGCCAGGTTAATTCGCTGCGATTCTCCACCCGAAAGGGAATTAGCGGCTCTGTTCAAGGTCAGATAACCCAAACCTACTTCGTTGAGGAAAGTGAGTCGTTGTGTTATTTCGGGCAGAATGCGTTTAATGATTTTTTCCTCGTTCGGTTCAACCGTGATATTTTCAAAGAATGTCAATGCTTCGGTTATTGGAAGAAGCACTAAGTCGCGGATGCAGGTTCCGTTTATTTTGACAAAGTTTGCGTCTTCACGAAGTCGTGTTCCCAGGCATTCAGGACAAAGCGTTTTTCCTCTGTAACGGGAAAGCATTACACGGTATTGAATTTTATAGCTTTGAGCTTCAACATCTTTGAAAAAACCATCAATTCCTGAAATATGCTTGTTTCCTTTCCAAAGTAACTTCAATTGCTCTTTTGAAAGATCATCTATCGGTTTGTGGATCGGAAAATCGTATTGCCTGCTGTATCGAATTAAGTTCTGCAGATATTCTCCCATTACTTCTCCTTTCCAGGGAGCAACGGCACCTTCGTAAACAGATAAGGCTGTATTCGGAATAACCAGTTTCGGATCAACTCCAATCACCATTCCATAACCTTCGCAGGTTTTACATGCTCCAAACGGATTGTTGAAAGTGAAGAGGTGGGGAGTTGGTTCCTGAAATTCACGACCATCCAATTCAAAACGATTAGAAAACTCGTGTTTTTTCAAACCTTCCATTTCAATAACAAAACAGGTTCCTTCTCCCTCTGCATAAGCCAGCTGAATTGAATCGGCACATCTGCTCAGGGTTTCTTCGTCTGTAATTCCACCTGTTAAACGGTCAACGATCAGGAATACATGATTTTCTTTTTCGATGGTTTCAGGATTGATGTCACTTAGAGAAACAACATCGTCATTCACCAATAAACGGCTGTACCCTTGTTCTTTCAGTAATTTCAATGCACGTTCAGCGCCATATTTCTGATGCTGCGAATATGGAGCGCAGATCATGATCTTGACTGAAGAATCGAGTGTCTGAATAAAATTGACAATATCTGAAATGCTGTCTTTCTTTACCTGATTTCCAGAAATGGGGGAGAAGGTTTTTCCAATCCGCGCGAAGAGTATTTTCAGGTAATCGTAAATTTCTGTTGTGGTTCCAACCGTTGAGCGTGGATTGGTACTGATTACTTTTTGTTGGATAGCAATTGCCGGAGCAATACCTTTTATGTAATCGGTTTCAGGTTTGTCTAATTTTCCAAGAAACTGTCGGGCATACGATGATAAACTTTCGATATAACGCCGCTGTCCTTCTGCATAAAGTGTATCAAAAGCAAGCGATGATTTTCCAGAGCCGGAAAGGCCAGTTATAACTGTAAATTTGCCATGTGGAATAGAAACATCCATGTTTTTGAGATTGTTAACACGGGCTCCTTTAATTTGAATGAACTTCATGTAACAAATTTCGCAATTATCTCTTGTACTATGACGTGTTCGGGCGAAAAGTTTATTGTTAAAACATTAAGCTTTTTTATTAAAATATTTGTTAATTCGGGAAATTGATTTATCTTGGCCTGATAAATCGTTATTGCCTATAGAGAAAATTCTACTTTAAACACATACTTAAACACACAGTTTTAAGACTATAAAGGTAGAACTATGGCTATTAAAAATCTAGACGATCATCAGCTCGTACACTTATATTTAGAAGGAAATGAAAATGCTTTTGAAGTATTATTATTTCGTCATAAAGACAGAATTTACCGTTCTATCTATAATAAAGTTCGTGAACGCGATTTGGCAGAAGACATCTTTCAGGAGGCTTTCGTAAAGATCATTCATACATTAAAACTTGGAAACTACAACGAAGAAGGAAAATTTTTGCCCTGGGCGCTTCGCATTGCGCAAAACCTGGTAATTGATTATTTCCGTAAAACGAGCCGGGTTCGTATTATTAATGAACGCAGTTCTAAGAGCGAGGAGTTTACTATTTTTTCAATTCTTAAGAATGAAGACGCTAATATTGAGCAGTCGATTACGAAAAATGAATTGGAAACTCAGATGATGGAATTGGTTGATTACCTTCCTGAATCTCAAAAAGACATCATTGAAAAACGCCTTTTCCAGGATTTATCGTTCAAGGAAATTGCAGATATGGAAGGTGTTTCTATTAATACTGCATTAGGAAGAATGCGTTATGCGTTGATTAACTTGAGAAAGATGATTGACAAGCACAATCTGGTTACAGATATTTGATAGAACTATTCGATTGTTAGATTAGATAAAAAAGGAATCCCCCGGGCAAATATTGTCAGGGGGATTTTTCATTTTTACTGAGTTCATTTCATTTGCAATTGTCATAGTAATCAATCACAATTCCCATTCACATCACAACTGTCTCCTTCAGACAAATTCTGAAGCTTTTCCGGATTAGATTCTTTCCATTCTCCAAGCGATTGTTCCAAAGCCTGAACGAATGATTCGGCAGGCTGTGCTCCCGAAACCGCAAATTTCCTGTCGAAAACAAAGAACGGGACACCTGTAACTCCAATATTTCTGGCTTCCGCGATGTCTTTATTCACATTGTCTTTGTAAACCGGATTTGTAAACAAATCAGCAAGGTCCGTTTCCGTTAAACCGATTTCTTTTCCTAATTCAAGCAAAACTGTTTCACTGCCGAAGTTTTTTCCCTCGATGAAATAAGCGCTGAATAATCTTTCTTCAGCCGCATCACCCAGGTTTTTGCTTTTTGCAAGCTGGATCAATTGATGGGCCTTGAATGAATTGGCTACAACGGCAGTATCAAAATTGTAATTCAATCCGGCATTTTTTGCCATCTGAATGACATTTTGGTGCATTTGTTTCGACTGCTCAACCGACATTCCTTTACGTTCTGCCAAATAACTGTACGCTGTTGTGCTTTCCGGTAAATTCTCAGGAATAGTCGGATCCAGCTGAAAGCTTTTCCATTCAATCTCTATTTTGTCAGAATCAGGGAATTGCTGCAAAGCAGATTCGAAGTGCCGTTTTCCAATGTAACAGAACGGACACATGATATCGCTCCAGATCTCTACTTTCATTTTTGCTGTTGACATACGTTTGAATCTTATTTTGCAAAGTTACGCATTCTGTGTGCTGTAAGCCTCAGCTAAAAATTTATCCAGCGTTGCGGGTTTTCTTCCGAGAATGTTTTCTAAATCGTTTGTTTGTACATTGAAGTCGTCATTTTTCATTGCAGCAGCGAATCCGAGGGAGAAATGAATAATTCCTTCAGGAACTCCGGCTCCTTTCAATACTTCCGTAAATTGTGCAGGATCCGCATCTATATAAGGAATTTCTTTACCTGCAATTTTGCTTAATTCACTGGCAACATCATTGAATGAATAGTTTTCACTTCCATTAATTCTGTATGTTTTGTTTTCGTGCCCGTCGCTGAGTAGAATGTTTGCTGCTGCTTCGCCCATTTCGCTTCTCAATGCAAATGGAATTCTTCCTGATCCGGCTGGAAAGAAAACACCTGTTTCCAATACTTTTTCACCAATAAACATAGGGATAACATCAGCGTATAAATTATGCTGCAGGAAAGTATAAGTTAAACCTGAATCTTTGATGTAATCTTCCGTTTGGTAATGGTCGATCATAAAATCTTTCAATGCTGAATTATTTATGTCGTTCATACTTACGCCTGTATAAACAATGTGTTCAACTCCTGCTTTTTTTGCTGCGTCAACCACATTTTTGTGCTGGCCTAAACGATCTTCCAAATCACTTGAAGAAATGAGTAGTGCTTTTTTGATTCCTTTGAACGCTTCTGTAAGAGCTGCTGAATCTTGAAAATTTGCTATTCGGACGTTGACACCTTTACTTTTCAGATTCGCGGCTTTGTTTTCATCCCGAACTAAAACTACAATATTTGCAGGGTCTGTTGTTTTTAATAAGTTGTTGAGTACGTGTCCGCCTAAATTCCCGGTTGCTCCTGTAATTAAAATCATATCTTTTGGTTTAAATAAATAACTGATGACAAATTTATTACCCGGGAAGTTTACATTTGTAATGAATTACCTTTTGGAAACTGGTTTCCTTTATGAAACTAGTTAGTGAACAGGGCTTTTCCGTCATACATTTGTAATCAGGATTGAAGAAATGGAACAGAAAAAAGCAGTTATAAAGCCACGCGGGTGTGAGCAAACATTGATGGCAATTAAAGATACAATGGAATTGCTTTCAGGGAAATGGAAGATTCAAATTGTTGGTTCTTTGATGATGAACCGTTCTATGCGGTTTATGGATCTGATCCGGGATGTAAACGGAATTGCAGCTAAAATGCTTTCGAAGGAACTTCAGGAGTTGGAAGTGAATGAGCTGATCAGCAGAACTGTAAAGAATACGAAACCGGTAACTGTCGAATATGAACTTACGGAACATGGGCGTTCCTTGGGTCCGCTAGTCAATGAAGTGGCAAAGTGGGGGAGTTTACACCGGAATAAACTGTTTAATACCAGTTTTGTGCCAATGGACCTGGTGACAGCAAGCTCGTATGCGAAGGGTGAGATTCCCGGATAAGCGGAAATCTCACCTTTAAGAATTAATCTGCAGGCTGCATTAAAGAGCTGATCGCGATTCGATTCCAGCTGTTTATTACAACTATTGCCAGGATGATCTGAGAATAATAATGCTCGTCGAAAACACCAATTGCACGTTGGTATAGATCTGCTGGTATTCCGCCCTGACTAATTCCGGTAACCGTTTCGGTCAATTCAAGAATGATCCGTTCTTCTTCCGAGTATAAATTCGTTTCTCTCCAGGCATCTAATAAAACAATGCGTTGAATGGTTTCTCCTTGTTTCAATGCATCTTTCGTATGCATATCGATACAAAATGCACAACCATTTATTTGAGATGCGCGAATTTTGATCAGTTCTTTGTGAGTCTTGGAGAGATTGCTTTTTTCAATGTAACTCGCAAATGCGTACATAGCCTTTGTTCCTTCCGGTTCCGTGTTTAAGATGTTTACTCTGTTTTCCATTTTTTTGATTTTTGATAGAGCAAATGTCGTCAGGGAAAACTCAAAAAAAATTAAGCTGGTTTAAGAAATGCTTTTTCTCCGAATTTCGCTTAGATATTCCGGAGTGAGCCCAAGAAATGATGCGACCAGATATTGCGGAATACGCTGTATGAAACCCGGATGCGCCTGATTGAAATGATAGAATCTGTCTTCTTTGGAGTAGTCGTACAAAAATTTGAGTCGCATTTGAGCTGCTGCATAAGCGCGCTGGTACACGAAACGGAAATAGCGTTCCATGATGGGAAACTCAGTCAGGAGTTTTTCCTGTGAATGAAAATCGATAACCAGTATTTCTGATTTTTCAACTGCCTGAATACTAAATAGCGATTCGGATTGATTTTCGTAGGCTTTATTGTCCGTAAGCCACCAGGTTTCAATGGCAAATTCGGTTGTCATTTCGGTTCCTTTGTCGTTTATGAAGTATTTACGTAAACAACCGGAAATCACGA